>CAYPMU010000094.1:0-5219 GCA_964411975.1 uncultured Gammaproteobacteria bacterium
CCAGGACCAGGGCAGCCAAAGCCAGACCGCTTAGTAAAAAAGATTTATTCATATTACGGGCGGATGAAGATTTCTCCTATATATATGATAACGACCCGGACGGACAAAAGTAACCGACGATCAAGCGGAGCCGGCCGCCCGCGGTCATTTCGTGCGGTAGACCCGGTAGACCAGCCCCGCCCTGTCGTCCGAAATGAACAGCGTGCCGTCGGGCAGCGCCAGCAGGCCGGCGGGTCGGCCGAGGGCGTTGCCGTCGGCCTGCAGCCAGCCCGTGACGAAATCCTCGACGCCCTGATACTCGCCGGACGGCCCCAGCCGGTAACGCACGACCTTATAGCCAGTAGGCGTCGAACGGTTCCATGACCCGTGGTAAGCGACGAAGAGTCCGTTGGCGTAATCCGCGGGCCAGCCGTCGCCGGCGATGAAGGCCAGGCCGAGCGGGGCCGAATGGGCGGGGATGTCGACATGGGACGGCGTTTCGAACGGTTCCAGGCAGGGGTCGCGGATATAGACGTTCTTGTCGAACCGGGTGTCGTGGACGTTCCGGCCGTAGCAAACCGGCCAGCCGTAATTACGGCCTTCGCCGATGATGTTGATCTCGTCCGGCGGCAGGTCGTCGCCCAGAAGGTCGCGCCCCATCTCCGTGCCCCAGACCTGCTGGGTCGCCGGGTGAACGGCCTGAAAGACCGAGTTGCGCAGGCCCCGGGCGTATTCCCGGAGTTCGCCGCCGTCGGCGCCGATGACCATTATCTTGGCGCGCCGCTGATCACTTTCATCGCAGACGTTGCAGGAGGAACCAATGGCCACGAGCAGCCGGTCGTCATTCGGCGGCGGCAGGAAGAGCAGCGACCGGGTGACGTGATTGCCGCCGTCCGGCAGGTCGGCCAGTTTTACCGGGGAAGCGGCCCGGAACGTCGCCGGGTCGTAATCGTAGGCTCGGAGCGCGTCGGTTTCGGCGATGTACAGGCGGCATATATCCCGGACGCAGCGGAAGGCCAGGCCGTGCGGCGCGTTCAGCCCGTCAACCACGGTCACGGCGTCATCGGCCCGGCCGTCGCCGTCGCCGTCCGGCAGGGCCACCACCCGGCCCAGCGCCGGCACGCTGGCGAGCAGCACGCCGTTGGGGTCCTGGATCAGTACCCGCGGCCCGACCAGGTCGCGGGCGTAAACGCCGATGGAAAAACCGGCCGGCAGGCTGAGCGGCTCCTCGCGCACGTCGATCAGCCGGGCGATGTCCCGGTTTGGGCGGTTCCTGGGCCTACCCGACGCCGCGCAGATTCGCATAATAGAACGACCCGGCCAGCCAGGCCCCGGCCGCAAGAACGGCCAGAATGAGGATGAGCGCGATCGTTTTCAACTTACGTGGGTGCATAAGCCGATCGGCGGAGACCGGGCGCCGCGGCGCCGCTCCGGTTATTCAATTAATATCCGCCGCGGGGCCCGCCGCCGGTCATTTCGGATCGACGGCCAGAGGCAAGGAAACCGTGAACTTGGTCCCCTGGCCGTAGATCGACTGCACGCTGATGGCGCCGCCCATCTTTTCGACCAGTTTTTTGACGATGTACAGGCCGAGACCGGTGCCCTGGATCTCGTTGCCGACGGCCCGGAAATACGGCCGGAACAGCTTGGCCAAGGCCGTCTCCGAAATGCCGATGCCGGTATCCTGGACCGAGGTCTTCAGGAAGCTGCCCTCGACCTCGTGGGTCACGGTGATCGTGCCGCCGCGCTTGTTGTACTTGACGGCGTTGTTGATGAGGTTGTCCAGGACCTCCTTGAGGGCGTCGGCGTCGCCGGTCACCGCCGGCAGCCCGGCCGGCGGCTCGTAGACCGCGCGCACGTCCGCGGCCTTCATCGACGGGGTCAGCCCGTCGAGCATCTTCCGGATCAACCCCGCCAGGTCGAGACTGTCCCGCTTCAGGGCGATCTCGGCTTTCTCGCCCTTGGCGATGTCGAACAGGTCCTCGATCAGCCTCATCATCCGGGAAACCGCCTCTCTCATGACGTCCAAGGCCTTCTTTACCTCGTCCGACACGTTGAGCTTGTCGCTGTCGCCGACGTATTCCCGCAGCGCCAGGCGGATGATGTTGGCCGGCGACCGCAGGTCGTGGATCGTCCGGAACAGGAACTCGTCCTTGGTCTTGGCCGTCTCGCGCAGGATGCCCAGTTCCAGTTCGCGCGCCGCGGCCGCCTTGCGGTCGGTGATGTCATGCAGCGAGATGTGCATGGCCTTTTTGCCCTCCCATTCCAGCGGCGTCAACGTGATGATAGTAAAGAGGTTGGTGCCGTCGGCGCGGCGGCTGATCCAATCAACGGTCGCGCCGCCATCTTTCAACACCCTGGACTGCATATCCTTGACGACCTCAGCCGTCGGCCGGCCGTCCAACTGGACCGGCGCGGTCAGATCGCTGACCTTCTTGCCGATCAGGTCCTCGCGGCGGGAGACCCCGAACAGCTTCCAGGCGGCCTGGTTGCATTCGATGACCTCCTGACTGGCGTCATCGAACAGCAACAGGGGTTCGTTCGACCCGAAGAAGGTCGAACGGAACTGGTTCCTCTCCTTTTTCACGTCCGCTATCCTGGCTTCGACCAGGGCTTCCAGCCGCCGCCGGATGGCCCGCAACAGCAGGATATAGGCAGCGGCGGCAAGGAGCGCGGCGAGGATCCCGAGAACCAGGTATTTGAACCAGCGCGGAAAGACCTCGACCGTTTCGACGATACCGCCCAGGTGACGTGTCAGGGACTTGTGGTAAACGCTGTTGGTGTTGTCCTTCAGCCACTTCAGGTCGGCGTCGATCCGGGCGATCAGATGGGCGTTCTTCTCGACGCCTTTCGTCAGCGCGAACTTGAGCTCCGAGGGGTAAAAGATGACGTTCGTGCGCTGGACGGCGAAATTCTTTTCGTTGGCGATGCCGAAGGCCTGGTTGACGACCCCGATATCCGCTTCGCCTTTGTCCAGCAGGTCGAAAACGTCGCCATAGACCTTCACGTCGATGATATCGGCGTTTATCCCGAAAGAATCCAGCAGATTTTTCAGCCCGAGAGGCCCGCTATAAAGTATCCCGGCTTTCATGACCGCGATCCGCTTCCCTTCCAGTTCTTTTATCGACTGGAGCGTGACTCCGGCACGGGTATAGAAGACCCCCCAGCTGACCAGTACCGTTTCTTCGTTGAAGTCATACAGCTTCTGGCGCTCTTCGGACACGGCGACGTCAGGCATGATGTCGATCTCATTCGCCGCCAGCCGCCGCAGACCCTCGTCCCAGGTGCCCGGGACATATTCGATCTGCCAGTTCTCCATTTCGGCGATGGCGTTCATGACGTCGGAAAAAAATCCCTGCGCCACCCCTTTTTCATCCATCCAAAGCTTGGGCTTGTTGTCGTACATGCCGACCCGGACCGTCTGCGGCTCCTCGGCCGCCAGCGCGGGCGGGATCGGAGCGGCAAAATGACCGCCCAGCAGCAGCAGGAGCGATAAGACGATCGTCTTCAGACCATTGTGCCGCATATGGGGTTGAGCGTTCATTACTAATTATGAGGGAGATCAGACCGCCCGGACACGGCCGCGCGTCGTCTTTGAATAATCCATCACGATCAAGGCGATCCGGATCGCCGGAGCCGTCAGCCGTTTTCGATGCAGGCCGCGCGCAATTCCTTCAGCCAGCCGTGGTATTCCTCGTGTTTGCCCGGCCCGATGACCTCCTCCTCCAGTTCTTCGAAACGCTCCCACAGTTCTTTCTGTAATTGCTTGGAGAGTTCCCTGTCGGCGATCGGGAACAGGGCGGTGTTCTCCTTCTTGATGTGCTGGATCAGGAGCCGGACATAGCCTTCGGCGTTGACGGCGATATGGACGGCATCGGGGCTCCCGGGTTCGTAGCGCTCGACGGAATCGGCGATGCCCCGGACGTAATCCCGGCCGGTCTGGTGCTCGCCCAGCAGCTCATTGATCAACTTCCGATTGGCCGAGTTCTTGAGCAGTTCGGGGAACAATATCCCCTCCTCCTTGCCGTGATGGCACTTGTCGGCGAAATTCCTCAGGAACTCGACGATCTTGCCGAGGTGTTCTTTCCTGACCTCGGCCCCCAGGCGGAGCTTCTCCGCCACCTTGCTGACGATGTCGAGCATGAGCACGATGGCCACGTGCTCCTCCACCAAGTTCCTGGTCAGTCTTTTCCCGTTGCCGGCGAGCATCGCCACGGAGCGGACGCGGTCCACCACGTCATCGGTCGTCTTTTCCTCTTTGATGATATAGAACTCCGCCCCCAAGGCCAGGCCCCGCTCAATGTTAGCCGGTTCGTTGACCACCGTGACCAGCACCACCGGAATGTCCCTGGTCCGCGGATCCTCCTTCAGCTGGGCCAGTACCTCCAAGCCGCCGATGTCGGGCATCAGGATGTCCAGGAGTATCACCGACGGATGCTCCTTCTGAGCCGCGTCCAGGCCCTCTTTGCCGTTCTTGACCGGGATGACCGTGAACCCCTCCTGCCTGAATTTGTAGGTCAGGGCGTCCAGAAAGATCGGTTCGTCGTCGATGATCAGAACCCGCAAGTTGTTCGCCGCCTTCTGCTCCGTGGAATGCATATGGCGCTGGCCAAGGATTAAGCGTAGCAGTGACAATACGTGATAATTATATCAAAAAAATGCCGGTCTGAGAATCGGGAACGTAAATACCCATCTGACCGATCCACAAAAAAAGCGCCACGGCGTGGCGCTTTCTTGCTGGTTGCCGATTTTGATCCGGGACATCGCCCAGGCTGACCGCTGAGAAGTTGACCGGGTCGGCTCAAAAATTACCGGCGATGGTCAGATCCCCCGCTGGTCGCAGACCCCGTCCTTATTCAAATCGGAGAAACCGACGCCGCGCCGACCCTGGCCCCCGCGGCGTCCTTCGCCGCGCCGGCCGCGGACCCCGTCGCCGGTCCGTAATCCGAGATCCTGCCGGATGATGTCAGCCTCTTTGGTCTTGCCGGCCTGACCGAGCTGCCAAGCTTCGGCGAACTGGGAAAAATTCTTTTCATCAATGACCTCAGTGACCCGGCCACGCCCGGCCATGAGCGCTTTCCAGGCTTGATAATCGCCGCTTTTGATCGCCGTCTCGATGGCCGCTTCACGCTCCGGGGTGTGGTTCGGTCCGGTCTTCGCCGGATCCCCCTGATAGGCATGAACCGCCCCCACGACGCCCAAACCGACAACGACCGCCAAGAAACCGCCTGCGGCCAGCT
>CAYPMU010000095.1:0-652 GCA_964411975.1 uncultured Gammaproteobacteria bacterium
AAGGTCGATTCGCCCGAACCCGAACAGAAGTACCAGGCCCTTGAAAAATACTCGCGCAACCTGACCAAGATGGCCCGCCAGGAAAAGCTCGACCCGGTCATCGGCCGCGACGAGGAGATCCGCCGGGTGATGCAGGTGCTTACCCGCCGCACCAAGAACAACCCGGTGCTGATCGGCGAGGCCGGCACGGGCAAGACCGCCATCGTCGAAGGCCTGGCCCAGCGCATCGTCAGCGGCGACGTGCCGGAATCGCTGAAGGACAAGGAGCTGGTGGCCCTCGACCTCGGCGCCATGGTCGCGGGCTCGAAATTCCGCGGCGAATTCGAGGACCGGTTGAAGGCCGTCATCAAGGAGGTCGAACAGTCAGCGGGCAAGATCATACTGTTCATCGACGAACTGCACACCCTGGTCGGCGCCGGCACGGCCGACGGCTCCTCCCTCGACGCCTCCAACATGCTCAAGCCGGCCCTGGCCCGCGGCGAACTGCGCGCCGTCGGCGCCACGACGATCAAGGAATACCAGAAGCACATCGAGAAGGACCAGGCTCTGGAGCGCCGCTTCCAGCCGGTGATGGTCAACGAACCCGGCGTCGAGGACGCCATCGCCATTTTGCGCGGCATCAAAGACCGCTACGAGCTGCACCATGGCGTGC
>CAYPMU010000095.1:662-5215 GCA_964411975.1 uncultured Gammaproteobacteria bacterium
ACCGACCCGGCCATCGTCGCCGCGGTCAGACTGACGGCGCGTTACATCCAGGACCGCTTCCTGCCGGACAAGGCCGTCGACGTCATCGACGAGGCCGCGTCGGCCCTGCGCATGGAGATCGATTCCGAACCGGAGGAGCTGGACCGGCTCAAGCGCGACATCATGCGCCTGGAGATCGAGAAACGGGCGCTGGCCAAGGAAGCGGACAAGGAATCACAGGCCCGACTCAAGGTCATCGACAAGGAGCTGGCCGAACTCAAGGAGCGCTATGCCGCCCTGGAGCTGTCCTGGAAGAACGAGAAGGACGTCATCACCACGCTGCGCGCCAAGAAAAAGGAGATCGAGAAACTCAAGCAGGAGGCGGAGATCGCCGAACGCAACGCCGACCTGAACAAGGTGGCCGAGATCCGCTACGGCCGAGTCCCGGAGGCGGAAAAAGAGATGACCGCGGCCGAAAATAAGCTTAAAAAGCTGCAAAAGGACCAGCGTTATCTCAAGGAGGAGGTCACCGAGGAGGATATCGCCGCCGTGGTATCGCGCTGGAGCGGCGTACCGGTCAACAAGATGCTCGAAGCGGAAATGGCCAAGCTGGCGCGCATGGAATCCGAGATCAAGAAGCGGGTCATCGGCCAGGAGGCCGCGGTCAAGGCCGTGGCCAACGCCGTCCGCCGCTCGCGCGCCGGCATCGCCGAGGAGAACCGGCCGATCGGCTCTTTCCTGTTCCTGGGCCCGACCGGCGTGGGCAAGACCGAGCTGGCCCGTTCGCTGGCCGAGTTCATGTTCAACGACGAGAACGCCATGATCCGTCTGGACATGTCCGAGTTCGGCGAGAAGCATACCGTTTCCCGCATGCTCGGCTCGCCGCCCGGCTACGTCGGCTACGACGAGGGCGGCCAGCTGACCGAACTGGTGCGGCGCAAACCCTACTCGGTAGTGCTATTCGACGAGATCGAAAAGGCCCACCCCGACGTCTGGAACACACTGCTGCAGATCCTCGACGAGGGCCGGCTGACCGATGCCAAAGGCCGCCGGGTGAACTTCAAGAACACGGTCATCATCATGACCTCGAATATCGGCTCCGACGCCATCCTGGAATCGGGCAAGAAACTCGGTGCCATCGGCTTCGGCGACAAGGACGAGGACGAAAAGGACGTCACCAAAGAGAAGATCATGGGTCTTCTGCAGGAAAGGTTCAAGCCGGAATTCCTCAACCGCCTGGACGAGATCATCGTCTTCAAGTCGCTGACCCGCGAGGAGATCACCGGCATCGTCGACCTCCAGCTCGACCGCATCGCCGCCAGGCTGAAGCTGAAGCGCATCGACCTGAAGGTCACGGACAAGGCCAAAAAACTCATGGCCCAGAAGGGTTACGACCCGGTCTTCGGCGCCAGGCCGCTGAAGCGCGTCCTGCAGCAGGAGATACTCGACCCGCTGGCCCTGAAGATCATCGAAGGCGAGATCCAGGGCGAGCGCACGGTCACCGTCGACGCCAGGAACGACGCGGTCGTCATCAAGACCGGCCGCTGAACCCGCCGCAACGGCAAACGCTCCGCCTCAGGCGGAGCGTTTTTATCTGAACAAATGACCTGTTCGGTCCTGAAGGCGGCGGCTGGCGCCGGCGGATCAGCTGACGGTCAGGATATCCAGGAAAGCTCCCATCAATTGCCGATAGAAAGCCTTGAATTTGCGGGTGGTCATAGGAGGTGTCGGCGGACTGTGTTATATTGGATGTGCCACGGCATGTGGTGTCTGCTTAGGCAGACCGGGACGGACCGGCGCAAGCCGGAACCTCCCTGGAAAACACCGCTTCCATCTCCCACGGGAACGGTGTTTTCTTTTTCCTGGCGCCGCTGAGCGGACAAGCATGGCGTTCAGCGGCGGGAGGCGGGGTTCGACCTTTAATTATTTATTAGACGGCGTTAAAAGAACGAAAATCGCGGATCAGGCCCCGGACGACGCCCTGGACCAGGACATCCCGCACGTAGATCGGCTGCATCGTCCGGTTCGCCGGCTGCAGCCGGACCCGATTCTTTTCGCGATAGAAGCGCTTGAGCGTGGCGTACATGTTGTCCAGGATGGCCACGACGATGTCTCCGTCCTGTGGCGAGGGATTCCTCTCCACCACGACCAGGTCGCCGGAAAGGATGCCGTCCTCGATCATCGAATCCCCTTTCACCTTAAGCACGTAAGAATTGGCGCTGTCGGCGACCAGGTTGGCCGGTACGTCGACGGTGTCTTTCTGCTCAACGGCTTCGATCGGCTGACCGGCGGCGATCAGGCCGACGAGCGGCAGACCGACGGCCAAGGCCGCGCGGGAAACATCCGGGTCTACCTCCAGGGACCGGGCGGACTCGCCCACATTGTGCAGGTACCCCTTCGATTCCAGGTTCTTGACGTGTTCATGGACGGTCGCGGTCGAAGAGATGCCGAAATGCTGGCCGACCTCGCGATACGACGGCGCGTAGCCGTTCTCGCCGACGTAATTGACGATGAAATCGAGGATCTCCGTCTGTCTTTTAGTCAGTTTTTCTCTGGACATATGATCAAGGTTATCCACAGGTGAACCTGGCTGTTTTCAGTATACCCGAACAAAAACCGAACGTCAAGAAAACAGGAGAATGCGGGATTCGGAGGTACGGGATGCGGAGAACGGATCGCTGGAAAACGGGTACTTCCCCTCTCCGGATCTCCGCATCTTCTCCAATAAAAAAGCACCCGCTACGGGTGCTAATTGGAGAACTCTTCCTCGAACTTTTTCAGGACATCCTCGTAGAGCAGGAGATCCCAAAACAGGAGGCAAATGAAGAGCAAGGCCGCGAGGGCGAAAGGCCAGCCGACGAAGCCGGCCAGGAACAGAAGCGCCTTCTCGGTCCGCGTGTAGGGCGGACGGCCGGCCTCCGGTTCGCTGCGCGCCACCAGCAGCGCGCCGCAACAGGTGCTGACGAGCGCCAGGATCGTGACGACTGCGGCAATGAGCATCGTGTTCCTCCTTCGCGTATCCGGCCCGGTCAGAACGGGCCGCTGTAAGTCAGGGCCCGCAGTAATTGAGCCAGGCCGTACAACAGGACCAGCGGCCAGCAGAGCAGGCCGAACAGGAAGGCTCCGGCCTTCAGCAGCCGCCCTGCCCCGGAAGAGGGCTCGTCGTCGATCTGGTAAGCCAGAGCGTTGCCGACGACGGCGCCGATCAACAGGTACAGCAGCCAAGGAAGGGCTTGGACGAGCGCTGTCCCCAAGGTCATATGACCTCCTGTGGCCAAATCCTGCGGCCGTGTTTAAAGGTGCTGGCGGATAAAGAGCTGCATTTACCAAAAAGGCTCAATGAAGCGAAGAAACACCTATCCGTCAACCGAAAATGTAACTTAAACGCCGTTAACAGTCAAGCTGTTGACGAGCCCTCGCCGACTATGAGAAAATATGCTAAAATATACATTGTATGGCTTTGGTATTTGCAGGCATCGCCACGCACACGCCTTTGCTCCTGCCGTCGGTCGGCAAGGAGAATTTATCGTTGATCGCCAAGACCCAGCAGGCCATGCAGCAGCTGGAGCAAGAGCTTTATCTGTCCCAGGCCGAGACCGTGGTCGTCATCACGCCGCACGGCAACGCCCTGCCCGACGCCCTGACCATCAACGCCAACCCGGAATACGTGACCAACTTCGAGGAGTTCGGCGACCTGGTCACCAAACTGCGCTGGAAGTCGGATTTCCAGCTGATCGACCGCATCCGCGAGGACTTCAAGGCCAAACATCTGCCGCTGGTGCTCGACAGCTCGGAAACGCTGGATTACGGGACCTCGGTGCCGCTGTTCTACCTCAGCCAGCACATGCCCCAGCTGCGGATCGTGCCGCTCATCCCCTCCCAGCTGGACGTCAAGAAGCATTTCGAGATCGGCCACGACCTCAAGGACGAGATCATGAGTTCGACGCGGCGCATCGCCGTCATCGCCTCCACCGACCTATCGCCGCGGGTCGGCGAGAACTCGCCTGAAGGCCTGTCGCCGCGCGGCGTCAGTTTCGATGAAAAGATCATAGCCTTGCTGAACGCCAACAATTACGCCGGGATACTGGAGATCGACGACGCCTGGGCCGACGAAGCCAAATGCTGCGGCTTTAAGGGCCTGGCCATCCTGGCCGGGGTCATGTCCAAAGTCAACCAACAGACCACCGTCCTGTCCTACGAAAAACCTTTGGGCGTCGGCTACCTGGTGGCGTCCAGCAAGATCAGTTAGCGCGAAAAGTGATATAATAGGCCTGCCGCAACGACGGGCCTTTATCGTATCCGGCGCGCGGCCGACCCGGAATGCTTATGGAGGGACTGAACAAAACCCTGAAAGCGCGGCTGGCCCAAAAACCCAACCGCCGCCTGCATTCGGAACTGCACGCGCTGGCCGACGAGATCAGCGCCCATTTCAACGAGCGCGCCAAATTCGGGATGTATCTGGGCGTGATCAAACGCCTCGGCGCGGCCCGAACCAGGATGATCTTCGCCGAGGTCAAGGACGGCAACGCCCGGGAACCGCGTAAGCTGTTCCTCTGGAAGTGCCGCGAGCCCGC
>CAYPMU010000096.1:0-5207 GCA_964411975.1 uncultured Gammaproteobacteria bacterium
TATTTACCTTCGGGGTCTTTCCGTTCCACGGCTTTATCCGGAGCCGTCTTGTCGAGTATGGCTTTCTTGGTATCGGCCGGCAGCGGACCGATGATTCCCTCGATCAATTCGAGTTGCTGCGTCGTTTCCTCTGACGTCAATCGAACTGCCGGCCGGTCGCCGCTGACCGATCCGGCAGGCCGATCCGAATCAAGGGACGGCGATGTCAGTTCCGGCTTCTTTTCGGCGTCCGTGTTCGATATTTCCGGCGCGGCGGCCTGGTCGGGGCGCGGGCCGCATTCCAGAGAGGTCATAATCGTTTTTTCATGGGCAGTTCAGCAACCCGTTCCAATGTTAGCATTGACGGCCGATCTGAACAATCGGCTTTTAGCCGCGCAAAAAAACCGCGCCGAGGGGCGCGGTAGGGGTGAGTTTCTTGAATTCGGTTCAGCGCCTGACCTCTTTAATGATCAGGCCGCGTTTTTTCCACTCCTCGACGAAGAGCGTCGCCGGGACGGAAAGTTCCTGGCAGAGGACGCCGTCGTCCTTGATGGCGCCCTTGACCATCATCTGGGCGATGATCGCCGCGGAATAACCGGTGGTGCGCTGCATGGCCGAGTGGCCGGTTCCCAGGTCGAAGCGGTCGATCAGGTCGTAGCGCCGGCGCTTACCGTCCTTTTCCAGGATGACGCGCAGCACCAGGATGTCCTCGACGCCGCGCGGCAGCATTTTTTCGAACAATGCCTCCGACAGGTAGCGAGGCCGAACGGCGGCGCCGTCGGCCAGGATCGGCTCTTCGCTGAGGTAGCCCAGCTCTCGAAGCGTCTGCCAGACGGCCCAGTGGCCGGGGTAGCGCAGGGTCTTGTAGTCCAGGTTCTTGATCTTGCCGGCGTAGGTCTTGGCCAGGGTCGATGAGCCGCCGGAAGTGTAGGCGGCCTCGAGATCCCCCAGGCCCTTGAAACGCTGGACCTCCAGGCCGGCCAAGGACGGCATGTGGGCGATCCGGCCGTCCAGCAGCACTTCGACCGGTTCCAGGCATTCGTTGAACAGTCCGTGGACGGAGAAGACCAGCGCGTACTTGAGCAGTCCTGTCGGTTCGGCCGGCAGGCCGCCGACGCGGATCCTCACCGAGTCGGGCACGCCGCCCATCCGGTCGATGCCGTAACGGGTGATGATACTGACCGCTCCGGGCGCCACGCCGCAGTCGGGAACGACCTTGACGCCGCGCTTCTTGGCCTCGGCGTCGAGGGCGAACTGCCTTTCGACGACGGCGTTGTTGCCGCCCAAGTCGCAGAAATGGGCGCCGGCGGCGATGGCCAGGCGCGTCAGGTCGTAATTAAGGTCGTAGCTCGAGGCGCTCACGACGGCATCATGTCCGGCGATGATGTCAGCCATGGCCGCTCGGTCCCGGCAGTCGGCCGTGACCAGCACCAGACGCGGGTCGCGCAGCTGGCCGTCCAACTCAGCAAGGTTGGCGCCGTTGAAGTCGACGACCGTCAGCTGGGACAGTGCGGGGTTGCGGCACAGGTCATAGGCGATAGCCTGACTTTGGATGCCGGCTCCGACAAGAAGATACTTTTCAGGCTTGCTCATTGAAGACTCCTGCTGTTGCCGCCGTCCGGCGACGGGCGGAAAGGGTTCCTTTGAAAAGATCTGGCAGCCGGACCTTAACATGCCGGGTGGCAAGTTTCAACATCGTCCCGCGCTTTATTTCGCCCGCCTTTTCGTCACCCGTACAAGCGGTTTTCGGCTGCATTTTTGTGTCCGAATGGCCGCTTGGCGCCGGTTTTGCGGTCTAAGGTTCGCATATTCAATCACCCTTATTTTTTTGGCTCAACCGAGCGAATAAATAAGCATCAAATACTTGACAAAACGGTCAAAATATGCTATAGTACAGCCACAACAGGAGGAAGAAATGTTCAAGATCAGTTTGTCCATGGCTCTGGGGATCGGCAGCGTCTTCGGCCTGATGAATCTGGTTCTTTGGAACCACGTGGTCACCAACCTGACCGCCGTCCTGCCCTGAACCGCCCCACCAACTGCTTGCGACCCGTCCGCTTGGCCGGGTCGTTTAGTTTTTTCGTTGCCGGTGACCGCCGGCTTCATTGACATGAATCCGCCGCCTGGTCCGCGACCATCTTGGCCCCGACCGGGCCTACGTCGAGATCGTCGAGGATTGAATCCGCTCACGGCCCGCCATGGCGCGGGGCTTTTTTGTAAACGCGGAAGAGCCGGAGAACGTAAGTGCCGGGGTACTGAAGCATGTTAGTTCCGGAGAGTTGGAGCATCGCAAATTCTATCGAACTTCAGCACTTCAGTACTCCCGCACTTTCCGACTCCTATGTTGAGTATCGGCCGGCGGAGTGGCATAATGCCAAATCGATGCGGTTCATCCGCTTATGCCCGACGCGAGGGACGACAAACAGCTGATCAGCGATCATCTCGACGGCGACGAGGAGGCTTTTCGCGTTCTCGTCGACCGGCATCTCCGGCCGGTATACGGTTTCGTCTGCCGGGTGACCGGGGACCGGTCCGAGGGCGAGGACATCGCGCAGGAGGTCTTCGTGCGGGTCTGGAAGAATTTGCGCCGTTACCGGTCCGAGGACAGTTTCAAGGTCTGGCTTTTCGCTATCGCCCGCAACGCCTCGGTCGACTGGCTGCGCCGGAAAAAGCCGGCGGTCTTCTCTGATTTCGACGGCGCCGACGGGGAGAATATCCTGACCCAGACCCTGGCCGATCCCGGGCCGTTGCCCGACGAACTGGCCGCCCTGGCCGCCGAGGGCGACCTGCTGGCCGTTCTGGTCGGACGTCTGCCGGCGAAGCACCGCGCCGTGGTCTCGCTGCGCCGTGACGGCGACCTCACTTTCGAAGAGGTCGCCGCGGTCCTGCGCCAGCCCGTCGATACGGTCAAAAGCCTTCACCGGCGGTCAGTGGCGCGACTGCGGCAGCTGTTGGCCGAGGAATTGGAGCGACGGGACCGACAGGCCGGCCGTTGAGCCGGCCGCCGGGAGCGGGGCGCACCCGAAAGCGCCTTTTTTACGTATTAATCAGCATGACCCGCGCATCTTATGGAAAACGGATCTAAGGACATTCTGCTTAATTTAAGCCCGATCGAGCCGCCGCCCGGTTTGGTGAACGTCATCGTTTCCGAGGTCGGCCGCCGGGAACGCCGGGCGATCTTTATGCGCCGGCTGGCCGCGGTCAGCGCCGATCTCTTCTGCGCGGCCGCTTTCATCAGCGCCCTGGTGACGCTGGTCCATTCGTTCCGCAGCTCGAGCTTCGGGAGTTACCTGTCGCTGCTCATATCCGACGGCCGCCTGGTGCTTTCCTTTTGGAGCGAGTATCTGTCTTCGCTGTCCGAGTCGCTGCCCCTCACCGGCATCGTCGCCTGCCTGGCGTCTTTCTTCCTGCTGCTGGTCTCTTTGAGATATACGGCTAAATTTTTTAACGGACACCGCGGTCTGACGCGGGCGTTCTAACCGGCCTATGGACATCAAAAAAGCGATCCAATCCAAGAATTTCAGCCGGGTACTGATCGGCCTCGGCAGTCTGCTCGCCGCCGCCCTCATTTTTCAGGCCGGCGTGGCCGTCGGTTACCGCAAAGCCGCCTTTTCTTTCAGCTGGGGCGACAAGTACTACCGTTCGTTCGGCGGACCGCGCGGCCAGTTCGCGCCGGGGATGCCGCGCGGCGGCTTCCCGGACGCCCACGGTTCGTCCGGCCGCGTCATCACGATCGATCTGCCGACCCTGGTCATCCAGGACCGCGACGGCGTGGAAAAGGTGGTGCTGATCAAGGATGACACGGTCATCCGCCGTTTTCGGGACACGGTCAGGCCGGAGGACGTCAAGGTCGATGATCTCGCGGTCATCATCGGCGAACCCAACGACGAGTCCCAGATCGAGGCCAAGCTGATCAGGCTGATGGAGCCGGGGTCCATGATGGGGCCCGGTCCCATGAGGGACCAGCCGTCCTGGGAACGGCCGGAACCGTACCGTCGCTAACTGAGATAATATCGGATGACCGGCGCTTCGGCGCATCCGGTCTCCGCCCGCGCCCGTATGTTCAAGTTCGTCGTCAGACACAAGGTCGTTTCATTCCTTATCCTGGCCGCGGCGGCGGCCGGCGGTTATTACGGTTATGAAAAAATGAGCGCGGCGCCGGCGGCGACGCGTTACGTTCTCGGCACCGCGGAGAAGGGGACGCTGATCGTGTCCGTTTCCGGCACCGGCCAGATCGCCGCGTCCGATCAGGTGGACGTGAAGTCCGGCGTTTCCGGCGAGGTGGTCTCGGTCAGCGCGGTCAAGGACCAGGCGGTCGAGGAAGGAACGGTCCTGGTGCAGCTGGACGCGCGCGACGCCCGGGCGGCCGTCAGCAGCGCCGAGATCGCGCTGGAAAGCGCCAGGATCGAACTCGAAGACCTGCTGTCACCGCCGGATCCCCAGGACCTGCTGCGGGCCGAGAACGCCGTGTCCCAGGCGGAACGCGACCTGGAAAAGGCCAGATGGACCTTTGATTCCATCGAGGCCGACATCGAGCACGAGCTGGACACGATCTATGACGACGGCTACAGCCAGGTCTCGAATTCTTTCTACAAGCTGTCCGACTACATGAAGGACCTGCACGACGTCCTGGGCACGGACAAGAGCGAGGACGAGAACGTCAACGCCTACAAGCTGATCCTGGGCGCCGACTCGCCGCTGATCCGGAAACTGCAGGAGGACCATGCCGCGGCCAAAAAGGCGTACGACGCGAATTACGCCGCTTTTCAGGGGATCTTCAGCGACGCCGGCCGCGACGTGATCTACAGATCGCTCAACGACACGCTGGACACGGCCAAGCCGATCTTCCGGGCCCTGGAAAGCGCCCGGCACATGTACGACGCCATCCTGCTGGTCAGCTACAGCCAATATCACATCGCCGCGACCATCGAGAGGCTGCAGCCGAAGATCGAGAGCGACACGTCGGCGGTTTCCTCGGTGATCAGTTCGCTGCAGAAGGCCATCGACGAGATCGACGACACCGTGGCCGACGCGCCGGGCCGGATCAAGGACGCCGAGCTGGCCTTGCGGTCGGCCGAGGAGAAACTGGCGGGCCAGGGATTCTCCGCCAGATAGGTTGCAGTCTGCCTCTACCCACATACCGCCGATCGGTTCCCATCGCCCTTCATCGACCCGTTTCTGGATCGCCTGGAATATTTCATCTAATGTTTCGTTTTGCTCGAAGCATA
>CAYPMU010000097.1:0-5207 GCA_964411975.1 uncultured Gammaproteobacteria bacterium
CCCTGGCCGAACGGGGCGCGGAACAGGAAGCGGCGGCGCAGGCCGATAAGGCGCAGGTCCTCCTCGGCCAAGCTGAGGCGCTCAATGCCTACGTCGAGTCCCACGTCCTGCCGCTGATCGACCGCATGCGCCAGGGCGTCCAGACCCTGCACGGCGAAGCGGCGCAGACCCGCGACCTGCTGCACCGCTGGCTCAGCCGGCGGCCGCGCGGCGCCGCCCTGGACGCCGCCGAGCGCCGGGTGGCCAAGCTGGCCAACGCCATCAAGGCCCACGAGCTGGCTTTGACCGGCGCGCCCGTGACCACGCTGCGCAGCCTGAACATCCAGTATCAGGTGATGAACGAGGCGCTCCGGGAGATCGTCGCCGACGAATGCGGCGACGGAGGACCGCCGCGCGAGAGGTCGTGAAGCTCTTTCGGACGGACGGATAAACACCGTCCGTTTTTTTTGTTAACGTCCGAAATTTTAGAGACCGGCCGAAGGCCGGACGATGGAAATTTCGTGACAATTAACAACCCCTCACCGCGTCGTTTGCCAACACTCCGTCATTCGCCGCAGGAAGCCGAGCGGCGAGGCGTTTCCGAGGGTAAGGCGGTCGGGCCGACCGGAACTGACTCCGGACGCGGTGACGGGGTGATGCCCGATATTTCCGAGGCGTGCGGCAGGGATTGACTTTTTCCCGATTTCAGGCTAAGTTCTCCGGTCGCTTCCGCCATGGTCCGACCGGTCCGTTCTTTGCCAACCGAGAAAGAGAGGTGGGGTATGACGATCGTCGCCGTGTGCTGCATCCTGTTGGGGCCGTTGGCCGGCTGGCTGTGCCACTCGTTCCGCGTCGATCGGGAACTCCGGCGTCGGACCGCCCGCGAGCTGCGGGCGCTGTCGACCCGGCTGGAAACGGCCCGCCGCGCCGCCGCTTTCGACGGCGGCAGCGTCGGAGCGGCCGCCGGCCTGGTCGCCTGGATGAAGAACCACGCCGCCCAGCTGCTGGCCAAGGCCGGCCGCCAGCTGGCGACGGCCAGGAGCCTGCTGCCGGACAAGCCGCAGGAGGCCGCCCGCGTCAGGCGCGAGCTTGAACTCAGCATGGCGTCGCTGGACATTCTGGCCGATTTTTCCCGGCGTTACCTGGAACCGATGGCCGCGCTGCAGCGGCAGGGAGCCGATCAGGCCTTTCACGAGGTCGATTCCTGGCAGCGGCGGCTGCGGCAGCGGGTCGACCGCCATTGCCGGTCCTTCGACCTGATCGATGAGAGCCGGCATCTGGAACTGCTGGCCCGCTACGTCGAGAAGGAGCTGGCGGACGCCGGCCAAGCCGACGCCGCGGTCCTGCTGCGCCGGCTGACCGCCCAGCTGAGGACGCTGAACGAGGTCGAGGCGCGGCTATACGCCAAGGTCGACGACCTCCGTTCGGCCTCGACCTGACCCGCTCTTTCCGGCCGCTTGAGAGACGGACCGCTTCGGTCCGTCTTTTTTATTAATAGCGTCGGTCTGGTATAATGCGTTCATAATTAATCGTCCGTTATCACAATAATATGGATCTCAATGATCTGAAGAAAATGGCGCCCCAGACCGGCCTTGGCCAGCAGCCCGCGGCCGACGGCGGTTCGCCGGCGCCCAAATCGCCCAAGAAGCTGGTCATCATCATCGTCGCCGCCGTTATCGGCGTGTCGGTGCTGGGCGCCGTGGGCAATTACATCATGGGCAAGGTCGTCGGTTTCGGCGCGCGCAAGGCGTTCGAGGCCGGGACCGGCGTCAAGGTGGACGAACAGGGCGGCCGGGTCACTTTCACGGGCCAGGACGGGACCCAGGTGCAGTATTCCGGCGACGAGGACAGCGGCACGGTCACATATAAGACCGAGACCGGCGAGGTCGGCCGCATCGAAAGCCAGACCGGCGAAGGCGCCAAAAGCCTGCCGAAAGATTTTCCCTCCGACTTCCCGCTGCTGTCCGGCGCGGTCCTGACCAGCACTTGGTCGATGGCCGCGGCCGAACAGGGTCAGAATTTCAACCTGGTCTGGACGACGGACAAGAGTCCGGAGGACGTGACCGCTTTTTTCGAGGGCGCGCTGCCCGGACAGGGCTGGACCAGGAACATGTCCAGCATCTTCGAAGACACGACGCTGCTCAATTTCGAGCGTTCGTTCGGCACTGACGGCGGCAAGGATAACGCCATGTTCTCGGTCAGCAAGAATGACGACGGCGCGACCGAGTTCAGTCTGACCCTTACTCTGCCGCAGCGTTGAACGCGCCGGGGCTGCCCGCAAACCGCAATAAAATCAAATTCTCCGCCGACAGGCGGAGAATTTTTATCGGTCATTATTCGGTCGCCGGGAACACGCGGGCGCGGCCGGCGGCATTGAGGCAGATGCCCGTCAGGTCCGGCGCCTCCGGAAGCCTGAACTTCTTGAGCAGGGGATAGAGGTTGGTCACGAGGTATTCCCGGATGCGCTTCTGCCGCTGCCGCCTGATCGCCGCCTGGCCCTTCTTCTTTTCTTCCGGCGGATGGATATGGTCTTCTTCGCGTCTGATGCCGGTCAGGGTGGACATGGCCACAGTGCCGGCCAGCGGCGCTGCGGTCAGCAGCCCCTGGCGCTTGAAGATCGGCTGGAACGTTCGCCTCAACAGAACGCGGGCATCACTCGGCGTTTGAGCTTGTACCTGGTTTTGTTTTTGACCGCCGTGGTGCTCCTCATCGCCTCGGCTGCCCAAATGATCGATGGCTTCCCGAAAGATCACGACAACCTGGACGGCGTAGAGGATGGCCAGGGCGATTTTCATGCCTTTTCCCATGGCTTTGGTCCTCCTGTCTCCAGTGTAGACGCCGCTTGGGGCATTGTCAAACTTTTTGTCAAGTATTAGCCATTTTTCGGGCTATCCCCAGGCCCAATAATTGTGGTATAATGATATTCTATGCAGCCGCCCGTCCTGGAACTCGATTCCGTGACCAAAAAATTCAGAGGCCAAGCCGCGGTTGAGGACCTGACCCTGCGTTTGTCCCCCGGCGAGATCTTCGGTTTGATCGGCCCCACCGGTTCGGGCAAGACCACCACCATCAAGATGATCGCCGGATTGTACAAGCCGACCTCGGGGAAGATCACGGTCGCCGGATTCGAGGTCGGGGAGCATCCGACCAGGTCCAAGCAACGGCTCGGCTACATTCCCGACGACCCCCTGGTCTATGACCGGCTGACCGGCAGGGAGTATCTGTCCTTCGTCGGCAAACTTTTCAAGATGCGGCGGCCGGAACGGCTGGCCAGGATCGGCCCGCTCCTGGCCAAGTTCGGCCTGGAACGCCTGGCCGACGGCCGGATGGAAGGTTATTCGCGCGGCACGCGGCAGAAGATCTCCATTCTGGCGGCGCTGATGCACCAGCCGGCGCTGTTGCTGGTCGACGAGCCGATGATCGGCCTCGACCCGCTGAGCGCCCGGGTGACCAAGGAGCTGTTCAGGGAGTTCGCCGCCGCCGGCGGCGCCATCCTGCTGTCGACCCATACCCTGCCCATCGCCGAGGAACTTTGCGGCCGGATCGGCATTCTCAAGGGCGGGCGGCTGACCGAGCAGGGGACACTGGCCGAACTCGGCGCCAAGGCCGGCCTCAGCCGCGGTTCGCTCGAGGATCATTATCTGGCCCTGACCGCCTGAATATGTTCTCGTCACTGGCGGCCCTTTTCGCCAACGATCTGCGTCGCACCAGGAACGCGGTCAGGGACATGAGCTGGGCGGTCGCGGCGGTCGCGGCCGTCTTTTCGGTCCTGGCCGGGCTGGTCGTCATCGGCGCCTATCTCCTGTTCCGCCGCGCTTTCGGACCGGTCCTCGGCGACCCGTTCGCCGGCACGCTGATCGCGCGCTACGTCCTCGAGCTGTCTTTCGCCGTCATCTTTTTCCTGGGTTCGATGAGCTTCGTGCTGTCCTCCTTCACCTTCATCTTCCGTTCGGAGGACAACCGTCCGCTGGCCGCCCTGCCCGTGGAACCGCTGGAGATCTTCATCTATCGTTTCGGCGGCGCCACCCTGTTGTCGTCCTGGCCGGTGTTCTTCATCGGCCTGCCGGCCCTGACCGCCCTGGGAGTGTCCCTGCGGGCGCCGGCGGCCTATTACGGCTTCAGCCTGCTGCTTTTGGCCTTATTCGTCCTGCTGATGGCGGTCACCGGCGCCTTGCTGTCTTTCCTGATCGCCTGGGGCGCCCGGCGGATCAGCCCGGGCTGGCTCTGGCTGGCCGAGGTCGCCCTTTTCGCCTTCGCGCTGGCCGCGCTGCTGCGCCGGGTGATGCCGCGTTCGCTGTTCACCGGCTTCATCGTGAACTCTTCGGCGGAAGCCGGAGCCGCCGCCGCGCGGATCATCAGCCTGTTCGAATACCTGCCCAGCCATCCTTTCGTCACGGCCATCTCTTCCTTGCTGCCTTTCGACCAGGCCGGATCCCAGGCCGGTCCGGCCCTGGCCAAGATAGCCGCGGCCGTGGTCCTGGGCGTCACCGCCCTGATGCTGCTGGCGCACCGGTATTACCTCGCCGTCTGGCAGGCCCAGGGCGAGGGCGGTTTTCTGGCCCGCCCCGAGGACGCGCCGTTCGCGGCCAGCCGACTGCCGCTATTCCCGCGCCTGTTCCGCTGGAAATACGGTTATCTTTTCGAAAAGGAATGGCTGACGCTGCTGCGCAATCCCGAGGACGTCTCGCGGGCCGGGTTCTTGCTGCTGCTGTTGTTCCTCTACGTGCTGGCCATGCGCGGACTGGCGTCCATGGACGCCATGAGCGGCATCGAAATGCGGGCCTGGGTCACGGCTTTCGCGTTCGCCGCCATCGGCTATTTCGCCCTGACCTTGTCGCTGCGGTTCATTTATCCCTCTCTTTCGCTGGAAGGCCGGAACGCCTGGGTCATCTGGTCCAGTCCGCTGCACATCCATGAACTGTTCTCCTGGAAGCTGTTCTTCTGGTCGGCGCTGATCGTCCTGCCCATGCTGCTCGCGGCCGGACTGACCGTCTGGCTGTTCGGTTTTCCCCTGTGGCTCGGGCTCTTCTTCTTTTTCGCCGTGGCCGCGGCCTGCTTCACGCTGGTCTCCGTGGCCCTGGGCCAAGGCTGCAGCTTCCCCGACTTCCGCGAGCGCGACCCGCAGATGCTGGCCACCTCGCCGGCCGGCCTGGCCGCCACCGCCATCGGCTTGGCCTATCTTTGGGTGATGTTGCGCTACGTCCACGGCTTCGCCCTGGCCTTCTTGT
>CAYPMU010000098.1:0-5188 GCA_964411975.1 uncultured Gammaproteobacteria bacterium
TAAATTCCGTTGTTTTGAGAACAGCGCCTGGAAAGACTGCATACCCACCGTTGCCGCCAGCATCGGCGGCAGCGGCACGGCCGGCTATGTGCCCAAATTCACCGCCGGGACGACGCTGGGCAACTCCCTCATTTATGATAACGGCACGAATGTCGGTATCGGCGACACCACTCCGTCCAACAAGCTCGACGTCGCCGGCACTGTCCAAATGACCGGATTCAAGCTGACGACCGGGGCCGGCGCCGGAAAGGTGCTGACTTCGGATTCGACCGGCGCGGGCACGTGGCAGACCCCGGCCGCCTATGTCGGCGGCAGCGGCACGGCCGGACGGATGGCCAGGTTCACCGCCGGCACGACGCTGGGCAATTCGGTCTTCTATGATAACGGGACGCGGGCATCGATAGGCACCTCGACCCCGGCGGACAGCCAGCTGACATTGAAATCGACCGACGGTTACACCTTGCGGATCATGGACAATGACGTTTACGGCTCCGGATACACCTCGGGCGGCACCATCTATTTCGGCGGCGATACGAACGTCTATATCAAGGAGCATTCGACCTGGGACAATACGCTGCAGATATTCGCGGACAATACGGTCTGCGTCGGCACGTCCTGCTCATGGGACGCTGAGTTCCAATCCTACACCACGGGCGATTGGGCGGCGGTCGTCGGCGAGAACGGACGATCATCCACGACCTATAATGACGGAGGGTATTTCAGAGCCTATAACAGCACTGCGAATAATTATGGTGTTCACGCCAGCGCCAGTACGCCCGGCTTCGACTTCTACGCCGGCGGATCAGCGCCGAACTACGGGCCGTTCACCGGCGCCCATGAGGTCCGGCTGGATCAGGCTTTCCCCCGCGGGGTCGACGGAGGCATGCTGGTTTCCGTCACCGGCAGCGTTCCGCCCACCAGGTATGACGAGGAGGGTCGGCCGGTGGTGTCCTCGACGCTGCCGACCGTCAGGCTGGCCGACAGACCGAACGACAACAGGGTGCTTGGCGCCTTCGTCTACGAGACCACCCTGCCCCATGACCACTGGTATTCTCCCAAGCCCGGACAGCGCTTCGCCGCGGTCAACGCTCTGGGCGACGGTCGCGTCTGGGTGACCAATATCAACGGCGACATCAAAGCCGGCGACCTGATCACCACTTCGGCCATCCCGGGTCACGGCATGAGGCAGGATGATGATCTTATCCGCAGTTACACCGTGGGCAAGGTCACCGAGGATATCGATTGGGACAGCGTCACGGACACCGTCGAATTCAACGGCGCGCGGTACAAGGTCTATCTCATCGGCGTTGTCTATTATTCCGGTTAAGGTCTGCGCCGGCGGCGCCAAAATGACCAAGCCGCCCCTTAGCCGGGGCGGCTTTTCGGGTCTCGGTTTCCGGTCGGGCACTGTGGTCGAATATCCGGTTTTGTAGTAAAATATGAATAGAAAGATCTAACAACGGAGTTTTATTTTTGAGCTTATTCTATTCTCCTATGACCCCGGCTAAATCCAACTACCTGCGCGTTCTGAAGGCGGCCCTGCCGTTGGCGGCGATGCTGGTGTTCTCCTCCCCGGCGATCATCTACGCTTCGACCTATTACACCGACAGAGGCATCAAGTCCATAGACAACCCGCTGACCATCGAAGGCGCGGCCAACGTCTGGAGCGGCGGCCGGTACGCCACGGCCAACAATTACATGGCCGGCGGTTCGCTGACCATCGGCAATATCAACGCCAATTTCGGCGGAGGCTCCGGTTGGAACGCCAACACCGCCGGCCTGCTTCTGGAAACGGCCGACAACACCGAGATCGCCGTTCATGATTCCGGCACCCGGGTCGCCAGCCTGATGTATTACGAGGGAGGGGCCAACAAGATCAGCATCGGCCGCGACATGGGTTGGGGGGCGATCGCCGCTTTCCAGGTGGCCGGTATTTTCAACGCGAACAGCAGCAACTCCCTGGTCGGGTACCGGGCCGGCAACAGCCTGACCACCTCATCTTACAATACCGCGGTCGGCAGCGAGGCCCTTTACACCAGCACCGGTCAGAGCAACACGGCCGTCGGCCACACCGCCATGCGCAATTCCACTTCGGGGAATTTCAACACCGCCGTCGGTTATGAGGCTCTGCGCAACAACACCACCGGCCGCTATAACACCGTCCTTGGTTATCGCGCGGGGCAGGCCAACGGCGCGGGCGAGTTCAACACCGCCCTCGGCGGCAACGCCCTGTATAATTCCACCGGCACTCTGAACACCGGGGCCGGTTACGCGGCGCTTTACGAGAACACCACCGGCACGAACAACGTCGGGCTGGGTTATTACGCCCTTCGCGACAACACCACCGGCAGTTATAACATCGGTATCGGCCGGATGGCCGGTTACGGCGCCGAAAGCTATAACGCCAGCGTCAAGAACGGGTCGTACAACACCTTCATCGGCTATAATACCGGATTGTCTTCCACTGTGCGGAACCGGGCGACCGCCATCGGCTACAAGGCCCTGGTCGACAAGGACGACGCCATCGTCCTCGGCGCGACCGACGCCTACGTCGGCATCGGCACGACCAGGCCGGCCGACGCCCTGCAGGTCACCCGGAACTGGTGGGACACCTCGGCCACCGACTGGGGCGGCGGCATCAAGATAAGCGGCAACGCCCCCTCCATCAGCTTCTGGGACACGGACCATACCGCGCAGAATTTCATGCTGCACGTCAACAGCGATTCGATGAATTTCTACGTCCGGCCGTCGGCGGGCGGCTGGAACCGCATGGCCTGGTTCGACGCCGCCGGCAATTTCAACATGGGTTCGGTCACCGCGATCGACGCCAACAGCGGCTGGCATCGGACCTACGGCGACACCGGCTGGTACAACGGCACTTACGGCGGCGGTTGGTACATGACCGATTCCAACTGGGTCCGCGCCTATAACAGCAAGAGCGTCTGGTCTCCCAGTTACGGCCAGTTCGATCTCGGCCTGGCCTCCGGCGGACTGGGCGCCAGCAGCGGCTACGGGTTGAGGGCGCGCGGCACCACCATGGGAGGCTATTTCGATGACGGCAACAGCAGCAGCTACGCTTACGCGGCTTACGGCGATTACGGCGTGATGGGTTACGGCAACACCACCGGCGGTTACTTCTACGATCTCGACAACTACACCAACGCCTATATCGGTTACGGCAATTACTCGATCTACGGCAACGGCTGGATCAGGGGGACGGCCGACAACGGCTACTCCATCTTCATCGGCGGCGATAGCGCCGGCGGGGACGTCGAGATCGGCTCGCAGAGCTCCGGCGTCTACGCCCTGGCCGCCTGGAACCCCACCAACGCCGTGCGCATGGACATCTATGCCGGCGCCTACCACAACCTGTCTTCCATCCGTTATAAGCAGAACGTCGTCACCATCGACGGCGGCCTGGACAAAGTGCGGCGCCTGCGCGGCGTCTACTTCGACTGGAAGGCCCCCTACGCCGAGTTCAAGCCCGGCCGGCAGGTCGGCGTCATCGCCGAGGAGGTCGGCAAGGTCGTCCCCGAAGTCGTCACCTGGGACGAGGAGGCCCCCGGTTACGCCAATGACGTGACCTATGACGACCTGACCGCCCTGCTGATCGAGGCGGTCAAGGAACTGGACGCCCAGGCGCTGAAGGTCGGCGCCGACGGCTCGGCGGCCGTCAGCGGCGACCTGTCCGCCGAAGGCAACGCCTGGGGGTCGGATTCCGGCTGGATCAGTTGTCCGGAGACCGGCTCGTGTTCCTGTCCCGACGGTTCGTACGTGACCTCGATCCGCGACCGCGGCGCCGCCGTCCTCTGCCACAAGTTGTGATCGGGCCGGAGCCGGCCTGCCCGGCTCAGGCGGTTAAGCCGAGACTTCAAGCCGGCCCCTTTCCGGGGCCGGTTTTTGGTGTTAGGATTATTTCGTTATGCTCACCCTGCACAATTCCCTGACCAGGAAAAACGAGCCGATCCAGCCACTCCGGGCCGGCGTCCTGACCATGTACAACTGCGGCCCGACGGTCTACGACTTCGTCCACATCGGCAACCTGCGTTATTTCGTCTTCACCGACCTGCTGCGCCGGCTGTTCGAGCGGCGCGGCCTGAAGGTCACTCAGGTCATGAACATCACCGACGTCGGGCACATGCTGGCCGACGCCGACGTGGGCGAGGATAAGATGGAAGTGGCCGCCCGGAAGCAGGGGAGGTCGCCGCAGGAGGTGGCCGCTTTCTTTACCGAGGCTTTCTTCAAGGACATCGGCCGTCTGGACGTCCTGCCCGCGACCAGGTACCCCAAGGCTTCGGAGCACGTGCCGGAGATGGTCGCCATCATCGGACGGCTGCTCGAGAACGGCCACGCCTACAAGGTGGCCGAGAACGGCGGCGTTTCGGTCTATTATGACGTCTCTTCCTTTCCGGCTTACGGCCGGCTTTCCGGCAACACCATCGAAGGCCTCAGTCCCGGCGCCCGCGTCGAGGTCCGCCAGGACAAGAAGCACCCGGCCGATTTCGCGCTGTGGATCCATAATCCCCGGCACCTGATGCAGTGGGAGGCGCCCTGGGGCAAGGGTTATCCCGGGTGGCACATCGAGTGCTCGGCCATGGCCGGCAAGTACCTGGGCGAGACCGTCGACGTCCATACCGGCGGCGAGGACAACAAGTTCCCGCACCACGAATGCGAGATCGCCCAGTCCGAAGGAGCCAACGGCAAGCCTTACGTCCGGCTCTGGCTGCACGTCACCCACCTCATGGTCGACGGCGAGAAGATGTCGAAATCCAAGGGCAATTTTTACACCCTCGACGACCTGCTCAAAAAAGGCTTCGCGCCGCGCCAGGTGCGCTATCTGCTGCTTTCGACCCATTACCGCCAGACGCTGAATTTCACCATGCGCGGCCTGGAGGCCGCCCGCGGCGCCCTGGACCGTCTGGACGCCTTCGCCGACGCCGTCGAGGCGTCCCGGCCGGCCGCGCCCGGCGACCCGGAAGACACCGCCCGACACGCCCTGGCCGCCTTCGACGCCGCCCTGGATGACGACCTGAACACCGCCGAGGCCCTGGCCGCGCTGTTCGAATACGTCCGGAGCCTCAATGAGAAGCTGGCCGCCGGTTCGTTCACCGGCCGCGACCGCGAGAACGCCTTGGGGCTGCTGGACCAGGCCGGCCGCGCTCTGGGCTTCAGGTTCGGCCGGGCGGCG
>CAYPMU010000099.1:0-5182 GCA_964411975.1 uncultured Gammaproteobacteria bacterium
CATCTGCTGGTCGAGCGCGGCCTGATGGCCAGCGGCCTGCCCTATCATCGGGCGCTTGATCATGGAAACCGGGCCGAGCGGGCGGCGCGGTTCAGGTCGGAGCGGCTGAGACAGCTGTGGCGCGCGCGTTTCGCGCCGGCGGTGATGAAGCTGGTGCGCCGCCGGCGGCTCGTGTCCTACGGCCGACGTGTCCGGGTCTATATCGTCGACGGCCAGCTGGTGCGCGGCCTTTATCATCTTGACTTCACCGGCGGCGGCCACGACCTGATATATAATTTCATACCGCCCAACGAAGTTTGGATCGATGACGATCTGAGCCCCCGCGAGCGGCCGTATTATATCCTGCACGAACTGAACGAGCGCCGCATGATGGCGGCCGGCTGGTCGTATGTCCGCGCGCATTACAAGTCGGCGGCGGTCATCGAGCAGCGGGTGCGCCGATCCCCCCGGTCGCTCCGGCGCCAACTGCGTCAGGAGGTCGGGGCGAATGACCTGTTGCCGCTCAATGATCGGCGGCGGCCGTGGCGTCCGCCGTTTAAGCGGGTCGGCCGCCGGAGCGGTTTTTAGGCAGCTAACCGGTCTCTTATGCCCGTTATCATCATCGCCTGGATCATCGGCATCACCGTCTTCAGCGTTTTCGGCAGCCTGTATGCCCGTAAATATTCCCGACCCGACCTGCTGGTGGTCCTGTACGCGACCTTCCTGCTGGTGGCCCAGGTCCTGGCCGCCAAGATCACCGTACTTGAATTCGGTTCACGGTCGGTCACCGTGCCGGCCGGCATCCTGGTCTTTTCCGTGACCTTTCTCCTCACCGACGTCGTCAATGAGCGCTTCGGGCGGCGGGAGACCCAGCGGATGATCTTCCTGGGTCTGCTGGCCCAGATGGCCATGGTCTTCTTTTTCTGGGTCGGGATCAAGATGCCGCCGGCGCCCTTCTGGGACCTGCAGGAACCATGGGGACGCATCTTCGGCATGGTGCCGCGGATCACCGTGGCCAGCTGGGTCGCCTTCCTGGTGGCGGAGAACGCCGACGCCTACATCTTTGCCTGGTTCCATAAGCTCACCCGGGGCCATCATCTTTGGGCGCGTAACGCCTTCAGTTCGATCCCGGCCCTGGCTCTGGACAGCCTGATCTTCGTCCCCCTCGCTTTCGGCGGAACGATGCCGTTGCTGCCGCTCATCGTCGGCCAGGTCCTCATCAAGTGGCTGACCTGCGTCGTCGACATCCCTTTCATGTATTTGAACAAGTGGGTCCTCGGACCGCACGGCATCCGGCCGGAGAACGGCGCGGCCGCTCCATCGCGATAAAAAAATCCCGCCGTCAGGCGGGAGTTCAGACGAACTTGAAGATGCCGGCCGCGCGCAGGAGCACGGACATGGACAGCAGGTCGGTGATGCCGCGGCCGCGTTCGATCAGCGACAGTGCGTTCGGCCATTTCAGCAGCACGATCTCGCCGTCGCCTTTGCGCCGCGGGAAGGGCCGGGCCACTTCGGCCGCCAGGATGAAGGCCTGGCCCGGGGCGCTTTCGCCTTTCACCGAGAACCGGCCGACGGGGATGACCTTGGCCGCGGTCAGGGCGTCGGTGCACTGCTGGCCGTAGATCTTGGCCACGACGCGGTGGGCCGGCGAATCGAAGGGGCTGCACAGGTCCTCGTCCGGCCGGATGAATTCGACGCTTTTGGGCAGTTCGTAGGACCATTCGCCGCTTTCGACGCGCCAGCGCTTGCAGAGCGCCACCGAGCCGCCGTTGGCCTGGGTGCCCAGGCCGCTGACCACCAGGTAGGGGATGACGCTGATTAGCGAGCCGCCGAAGCGGACGCGCGTGGTCCGTACGCCGACGCCCGGGACGCTTATCAGCAGCGTCATTTCCAGGCGCTCAGGCCCGAGCTCGATGAAATCGAGCATATCGAGGACCTGGCATTGGCCGTCGTCGATGCTGCCCAGTTGCCCGGCCTCCCACGGAGGCAGGCCGAAAGCGGAGAGCGCGGAATTTATCTTGGAGAGCAGGTCATGCTGAGAAAGTCCGGTTTCGTTCATGATCGCAACCTCCCGGCGTCATGTTCAAAGAGCCATCATTTTTTAGCAGAACTTGGCCTAAAAGTCAATGGTCAGGTAATATGATCGAGTCTGGGCCTGACCGGGTTGTCGCGTTGGCCGGTCGTCCGGCCTGGTCCGGTCACGGGCCTCGGCTGGCAATTTTAGCCATTTTGCGCTATAAATATAGGTAGTTACCAATCCATAATAAGCCCGGATATGGCCAAGGCACGCCCCGATATCGATGAGTCCAGTCCCGAAGCCCCCGAAGTCGGCGAACACGGCTCGGTGCTGCTTGAATGGGAATTTTCTGACCGCCCATACTATCAACGCGGCCGGTTGTGGTATTCGGTCATGCTGGTCATCGGCACGCTACTCTTGCTTTACGCTCTGATATCTGCTAACTTCTTATTCGCGCTGATCGTCGTCATGTTCTCCGTGGTCATCTATGTTTCGACGATCTTCGAGCCGGCCAGTGTCCGTTTCACGGTGACCGAGGACGGCATCGAGATGGGCGACTCGTTCGTCCCTTATCGCGAAGTCGAGAAGTTCTGGTTCTATTATGATCCGCCGGCGGTGAAGAACCTTTACCTGGAGTTCAAGAATACCTTCCGTCCCAGAATGCGCATCGAGCTCGGTGAACAGAATCCGAACCGGGTGCGCGAGACTCTGGCTCAGTTCGTGCGGGAGGACCTGGACCAGATCGACGAGCCGCTTTCCGACATGTTCAGCCGGATCTTCAAATTGTGACCAGCCGGAGGCCGCGGGTCGGCGCGCCGGGCGTGCCAAGCGCCCGCGCGGACCGCTGGATACGGCTCGATCTCGCAGTTTGAACCTTAAACGAAGACCGGAACACCATTTCGCGCCCGTAGCTCAGTTGGATAGAGCGCAACCCTGCGGAGGTTGAGGCCAGACGTTCGAATCGTCTCGGGCGCACCACAAAGAGCGGAAAGCTGAGAGCGCCGGGCAACCAGGCAGTGATGCCGCGGCCGGATCTCTAAGCCTTCCGCTTTTTGTTTGACACGACTCATGGAACTGACCACGCCGATAATCGAGACGGCCCGCCTGGGACATCGCCAGAAGGCCGCGCTGCAGGACCTGGGTCTCGCGACCGTCGGGGACCTGCTTCGTTATTACCCTTTCCGTCACGAAGATTTCACCCAGACCGTGGCCATCGGCGAGGCGCCGGTCGGCGAGCACTTGACGATCCTGGCCCGGCTGGCCAAGATCCGCGTCCGCCGCAGCTTCCGCCGCCGCATTTCCATGACCGAGGCGGTGATCGAGGACGACACCGGCAGCCTCGGCGCCTTGTGGTTCAATCAGCCCTATCTCGCCCAGACCCTGGTGCCCGGCGAGTCCTACCGTTTTGCCGGCAAACTGACCGAAACCAAGCTGGGGCGGCGGCTGATCAATCCGCTGTTCGAGTCGGCCGCCAAGGACGTGTCGGCTTATGCCGCGCCCCTGGTGCCGGTGTATCCATTGACCTCCGGCATCAGCCAGCATACTTTGCGGCGTTTGGTATTGTCCTGCCGCGACGCCATTTCCTGGTTCGTCGACGACCTGCCGGCCGAGCTTCTGGCCGCGCACCGTCTGGCGCCGATCCAGGAGGCCTTGATCGGCATACATTTCCCGCGCACTGCCGCCGAGCTGGCCGCGGCCAGGCGCCGCCTGGCTTTTGACGAGCTGTTCCGTTTGCAGCTGCTGGTCGGACAGCAGCGGCGGGGGAGGGGCGGCCGCCGGGCCGGCAGCGTGCCCTTCGACGCCGCCGCGGTCCGTCGATTTGTCGCCAAATTCCCCTTTACCCTGACCGCCGACCAGCGGCGGGCGGCCTTCGAGATCCTGCGCGACATGGAAAAGGGATCGCCGATGCAACGTCTGCTTGACGGTGACGTCGGCAGCGGCAAGACGGCCGTGGCTGCCATCGCCATGGAGGCCGCGGCGCGTTCCGGGCATCAGGCGGCGCTCATGGCTCCGACGGAGATACTGGCCAAGCAGCATTTCGAGACCCTCAAGCGGCTGTTCGCCGACAGCGGCCTGACCCTGGCTTTATGGACCAATTCCTACAAGCTGTCTTGCCGCGGCTCCGAAACGATCGAGGCGGGCGCCAAGTCCGAGGCCAAGGGCCTGAATGACGATATCGCCGCCGGACGGGTGGCCGTCATCGTCGGCACGCACGCTTTGATCGAGGAATCGGTCTCGTTCGCGTCGCTGATTCTGGCGGTCATCGACGAGCAGCACCGTTTCGGCGTGCGCGCCCGGCAGCTGCTCTGCCAAAAAAGCGGCCGCGCCGGGCTGGAACCGCATCTGTTGTCGATGACGGCCACGCCCATACCGCGTTCGCTGGCTTTGACCGTCTACGGCGATCTCGACCTGTCCTTGCTGCGGGAGAAGCCCAAGGACCGCCTGCCGGTGATCACCCGGGTGGTCGGAGCCCGCGGGCGCCCGGCGGCCTACCAGTTCATCCGCCAGGAGATAGCCGCCGGCCGCCAGGCCTTCATCGTCTGTCCGTTGATCGACCCCTCGGACGCCCTCGGCGCCGTTTCCGTGACCGAAGAATGCCGCCGTCTGCGCAGCGCCGAGCTGGCCGGGATCGCCATCGGCGCGCTGCATGGCCAGCTGTCGGCCGATGAAAAAGAGCGGATCATGGACGATTTCCTTGAGCGGCGCATCATGTTCCTGGTCTCGACCTCGGTGGTCGAGGTCGGCGTCGACGTGCCCAACGCCACGGTCATGTGCATCGAGGGGGCCGAGCGCTTCGGTCTGGCTCAGCTGCACCAGTTCCGCGGTCGGGTCGGCCGGGGGAGGCACCGGTCCTATTGCCTGCTTTTCCCGGGCGCCGCCGGACCGGAAGCCCTCGCCCGGCTGAAGGTCGTCGCGGAAAATTCCGACGGTTTCGTGCTGGCGGAAAAGGACCTGCAGCTGCGGGGACCGGGCGACCTGTTGGGTCGGGCCCAGTCCGGGTTGGCTTCTTTTCGGTTGGCTTCCCTGGCTGATACGGCTTTGATCAAAGAGACCAAGGAGGCGGCCGCCGGACTTTTAGCGGACGATCCGGGCTTGCGCCGCCATCCGGGATTGCGGCGTCAGTTGGCGGCCGCCGCCGATCAAGTGCATCTCGAGTGACGGCGCCGCGCGGCCGGATGTTGACTG
>CAYPMU010000100.1:0-1976 GCA_964411975.1 uncultured Gammaproteobacteria bacterium
CTGGGGGGGCCCCCGGGGGGGGTGCTCTGCGACTGGCCCGGGGCCCGGCGGTTCTCGACTCCGCTTCGCTCCGCTCGAACAATATAATTTGTAGCCCTTCGACAAGCTCAGGGACTATTTGTTTACAGGGCGACTTCTCGACTCCCCCTCGACACGGCTCGGGGTCGCTCGAAGAATATTTGTTGGCCCTTCGACAAGCTCAGGGATCATTCATACCAAAACGGCGCCGTGAGGCGCCGCTTATAGTTTCGATCTCTGATCAGGAGCAACCGCTCGTCGAGCCGCAATTCAAACACTTGTAGCAGGCGCCGTTCCTGACCATCATCGCCCCGCAAGTGTCGCAGCAAGGCGCGTCGGCCTGGTTGTCGAAGGTGCCGGCCAGCGAACCGGACCCGGCGACCTTGTCCGCGGCCTCGGCCATGGTCATCTGCTTGGCGGCGTTGTCCGCCGCTTCGATCGCGGCCTCGGCCTGGGCGGCGGCGTCGGGCGCGCTGCTCGAGGCCTCGAGGTCGGACTTACCCTCCTCGGCCAGGGTCTGGATGTCGACGTTGATGCCCGCGGCCTGCTGGTCCTCCGGCGGCAGGAACTTCAGGGCCAGCCAGCGGAACATGTAGTCGATCAGCGACTTGGCGATGCGAATGTTGGGATTGGAGGTGAAGCCGGACGGCTCGAACCGGACGTGGGTGAACTTGTTGACCAGGACCCGGAGCGGCACGCCGTACTGCAGGGCGATGGAAGTGGAAACGGCGAAAGCGTCCATCAAGCCGGAGACGACCGTGCCGCCCTTGGCCATGCGCAGGAAGATCTCGCCCGGCGCGCCGTCGTCGTAAAGGCCGACGGTGATGTAGCCGGAATGGCCGGCCACCGAGAACTTGTGGGTCACCGACTTGCGTTCGTCCGGCAGGCGGCGACGCATCGGCCGGTACTCGATCTTGGTCTCGACCCGCACGGCCGGCGCACCGGCCTTGGCCTCGGCCGCGCCGTCCTTCTTGACCGAGGTGGTCAGCACCTGGAGCCCCTTGGACCCGTCGCGGTAAATGGCCACGGCCTTGAGCCCCAGCTTCCAGGCTTCGACGTAGATGCGCTCGACGTCCTCGGGCGTGGCGCTGGACGGCAGGTTGACCGTCTTAGAGATGGCCCCGGAGATGAACGGCTGGACCGCGGCCATCATGCGGATGTGGCCGTCGGCGGTGATGGTCCGCGTCCCCTTGGCCGCCTTGAAAGCGCAGTCGAAGACCGGCAGGTGCTCGTCCCGCAGGCCGGGCGCGCCCTCGATAGTGTCGTTCTTGTCCAAATAATCCAGGATGGCGGTCCGTTCGTCCTCGTCGTAACCCAGGCGGGCCAAAGCCTCGGGCACGGTCTGATTGACGATCTTCATCAATCCCCCGCCGACCAGCCACTTGTACTTGACCAGGGCGATGTCCGGCTCGACGCCGGTGGTGTCGCAATCCATGAGGAAACCGATGGTGCCGGTCGGCGCCAGGACCGAGATCTGGGCGTTGCGGTAGCCGCGGGACATCCCGAACTCCAGGGCGTTGTCCCAGGCGTGACGGGCCTCGACCAGGAGCTGGTCGGGCACGCCGCGGTCGTCGATGGCGTAAGCCCGGTCGCGGTGCATGCCGATGACCCGCAGGAACGGCTTCTCGTTCAGCTGGTAATAACTGAACGGCCCCTGGCATTCAGCCATCTTGGACGACTGGAAGTAGGCGTGGCCGGACATGAGCGCGGTGAGCGCCGCGGCGAAATTGCGGCCCTCGTCGGAATCGTAGGCCAGGCCGCGGGACATCAGCAGGGCGCCGAGGTTGGCGTAACCCAGGCCCAAAGGCCGGTAATCGAAGCTGTTCTGCTCAATGGCCGGGGTCGGGTAGCTGGAACTGCCGACGACGATCTCTTGGGCGGTGATGATGACCTCGACGGCATGCTTGAAACCGTCGATGTCGAACTCGCCGTTGGCGTCCCGGAACTTCATCAAATTC
>CAYPMU010000100.1:1986-2645 GCA_964411975.1 uncultured Gammaproteobacteria bacterium
ATTGCGTGGCGGAAAGCCTCGACGTTGAACTGGCCGTCCGGCCCGACGAATTTCATGAGGTTGAAGGAGGCCAGGTTGCAGGCCGAGTCGTCCAGGAACATGTACTCGGAGCAGGGATTGGAGGCGTTGATGCGGCCGGAGTTGGTCACCGGGTTCCAGCGGTTGACCGTGGTGTCGTACTGCAGTCCGGGGTCGCCGCATTCCCAGGCGGCCTGGGACATCCGGCGCATCAGGTCGCGGGCGCGGAAGGTCTCCACCGCATGGCCGTCGGTCACGGCCCGGGTCTGCCACTCGCCGTCCTCGACGACGGCGCGCATGAAATCGTCGGTGACGCGCACGCTGTTGTTGGCGTTCTGGAAGAAGATGGAGCTGTAAGCCTCGCCGTCCATAGAGCCGTCGTAGCCGCTGGCCACCAGCGTCCGGGCCTTCTGCTCCTCGCGGCTCTTGCAGGTGATGAATTCGTCGATGTCCGGATGGTCGACGTTCAGGATGACCATCTTGGCGGCCCGGCGGGTCTTGCCGCCGGACTTGATGACCCCGGCGAAAGCGTCGAAACCTTTCATGAACGAGACCGGACCGGAGGACTTGCCGCTGGAATGCGACAGCTTCTCCTTGGAGGAGCGCAGGCTGGAGAGGTTGGAGCCGGTGCCCGAACCGTA
>CAYPMU010000100.1:2657-5155 GCA_964411975.1 uncultured Gammaproteobacteria bacterium
TGATGAAGCAGGCGGAGCACTGCGGCTTGGGGTTGACCCCGACGTTGAACCAGACCGGGCTGTTGAAGGCGGCGCGCTGGTTGACCAGGATCGCGGTCAGCTCGGCCTCGAAGGCCTCGGCGTCCTGCTCGGTGGCGAAATAGCCGCCGGCCACGCCCCAGCCGGTCATGGTCTGGGCCACGCGGTCGACCATCTGCTTGACCGACCACTCGCGGTTGTCCTTGCCGATCTCGCCGCGGAAGTACTTGGAAACGACGATGTTGGTCGCCCCCTGGCTCCAGGTCTTGGGCACCTCGACGCCGCGCTGCTCGAAAACGACCTTGCCCTTCTCGTTGGTGATGACGGCGTCGCGGGTCTCCCACTCGATCTCGTCGTAAGGATGGGTGCCGGCCCGGCTGAAGCGGCGGCGGAAACGCAGCCCGGGACCGCCGGCGCGGACGGCCGTTCCGGCCTGGCCGGCGTCGGGCAGCAGGTGCTTCTTGGCGGCGTGCGCCAGGTTGTTGTCGATCAGGACCAGAGCGATGAACCGGTCGACCTCCTCGGTGGTCGGGATGCTGTGGCCGTCGTATTCGCGCTCCAGGCGGACCAGCACCTGGTGCGTGCAGCGGGCCAGCAGCGCCTCGTCGTTGACGCCGGCGCCGCGCAGGGCGGCGTCCAGGGCCTGTCCCACCTTTTCCGGGGCGAAATCCGCCAGGCTGCCGTCGGCGTGACGCACCTGCTTCACCTTCAACAGGTCCGGTATCTGCTCGATGATGGCCGAGACCACGTTCTTGGTATCCCGACTGCCGACGGAGTATTTCCTATTAGACGCCGAGGCGGATTGGTCCATATTCATTGGTTCAATAATGTCGAAAACTTAGTTATGCACAATATGTAGTATTTTATACTCCCATAGTACCACAACCTGTTGTGTCGTCCTAAACCTGTCAAGGCCGTTATGGGGACAAAAAAGAGCGCAATATCGATCACGCTCAACTGGACGCCCGCGTCTCCCCTGCGGCTCGACGGCGGCCATGGCGCTTGTCGCCGCGGCACCGGCCTCTCTTCCGGCCCCGCGGCTCTCCGCATCGCTGCGGCGGATTGTTGCCGTTTTTTTATCACGAAACGGCAGTGCTGACAACCGAATAGTCAAGCCTCATGTGGATACAAAAAAGCGCGGCCTTGGCCGCGCCCTCCGGACGCAACTACAACGCGGTGAAAATGTAAAGTGACCGGTATCTTTTCCACTGCCTCCCCCGTTCCGCCTCTCCGCCGCCTCTCAGAACGGCATGGTCAGGTTGATCGAAGCCTTCCTGGCCTCCGCCAGCTGAAAATCGACCGGGACCGGGACGATCTGGCCGAGGCGGTCGCGATATTTGACGACCTTCTTGTCCAGACCGTACTCATAAACCTCCTTGGTCACCTTCACGTCCTGCTGGCAGTAGTCGCGCAGCTTGTCGATCTCGCCGCGGCGGAAGAACTCGATGGCCTGCAGGCCGTTGCCCGACTTGCCGATGCCCAAAGAGGCGTGGGCGACGTCATCCAGTTTCACGCGGAAACCGATGACCTTCTCGATCTCGGCCATGATGTCGAGCGTCGGGAACTTGAACAGGTCGCCGGGATAATAGGTGTTCAGGACCTTGTAGTCGAAACCCAGCAGGTTATAGCCGATGATCCGGTCGGCGGACTCGAGCAGCCGCCACATCTTGGGCAGTTCCGGCTCCAAAAAAGAATGGTAGGTCTGGTCGGCGTAGGAATAGACCACCACCAGCGATACTTTCAACAGCGCCGGGTCGTATTTGCCCACGTCGGCGAAACTGTTGCTGGTCTCGATGTCCAGGACGATCTCCTTGCCCATAAATGATGACAAAATAATCAGGCGGCGGCGCCGGCGACGGCTGCCGCGACGCGGCCTCGTTCAAAGGGGTCGTGACCGTTCAGATCTCAGCCGTCGCAGCCGCACTTGCATTCGCGGCCGGCATGATCGGCGTGTCCGCAGCTGGCACAGAACTGTTCGATCTCGCCTTCGGCCTCGCAGCCGCAGTGGCAGGAACCGTCGTCCTCGTGGTCGTGCTCGCAGACAGTGCAATGGAGCCCCATAATTTTCCCGGTGAGTTAGATGATGGATCGTTATCCGGCCGTCCGGGTCAGCGTCCGACGGCTTGCCGCAGTTCGGCCACGCGCCGGCGCAGCACTTCGGCCGCGGCCTCGTTGGCAGCGACGGCCTCGAGCCGGCGGGCCAGCACGCTGTCGCCGATGACCTCCTGGACCCAGGCCGCGAAATCGTTCTTCTGGCCGCTGGCGTGGTAAGCGAAGACTTCGTCGCTGATCTCGGCCATGCCCGCGGCGAACTCTTCCAGGTTCTTGGCCACCAGATGCATATGGAACCAGAAGGCCTTCCACATCGGTTCGACGTCGTTCAGGTAGGCCCGGGCCGCCTCGACGCTGATCTGCTCTTCGGACATAGGAGTATTATATAAAATCCCCGTTTTCGGGCAAGCGGAGCGCCGCCGGCCGGC
>CAYPMU010000101.1:0-5004 GCA_964411975.1 uncultured Gammaproteobacteria bacterium
GGCGGCCGATGGGTCGGTCAGGACGGTCGCCGTGAAGCCGCCGGCCTTCAGCTTACGTCAGAAAAGATTAGCCAGAAACTCATCGGTGTCGATGAGGAGGATCTTTTTAGGCGCGCCTTTCGTCGGCCCGTCGAAAGGGGGGATGTCGGGCATAATCATAATGGTCTCGATGGCCGGGGTTCGGTCGCCGGCGCTGATCATCTTGCGGAGCGGCAGCGTTCATCGAGACGCACATCTTTTTTGATTGATCTATCGAACATACATAATAATATCATTTTTGGCGTGAAAAGTGGAACGCGGCCAAAAAAAGACCCGGAAGCCTGAGCTTCCGGGTCGGGTCAACTAAGCCGTTCTTCAGCGCCGACGCCGCCGGTTCATCAACAACTTGATGCGTTCGGCGGCCTGCGTCAGGCCGAGGATTTCGGCCGCGGCTAAAAGGTCGCGCGGTCCGTCGGCGTATTTTAGGAGGGTCAGGGCTTGCGGCCTGGTCCGGGCCAGCCACCGGAAAAAAATTCCGGTCCGGCTGAAGTAATCGAGGAACAGCCGGCGGCGGGCGGCAGTCGGGTCGCCGCCGACGAGTCCGATGAGCGCCTGCACCAGTACGACCGCTGACTCGTAGGAACGATCGTTGGCCAGGATCTCGGCCAGCTCCGGCTTCAGGATGCCGCTCATAGCGACCCTTTGCCTGACCTCCAGGGCGATGGTCTCGGTCACTCCCTCGTCGAAGCCGACGAAGAGCCGGCGGGCCCCGCCGCCCCCGGGGCGGCTGATCCGCGAGAAACCGTCGCTCATGTACCTGATGGCGCGGTCCTTGCCCAGAGCCGGGTCAATGATCGCCTTGAAAGACGACAAGTGGACCAGTTCATGGGTCAGGCTCTGGATGAAATTCAGCAGCATGAACGTCCGCGGCAGATAGACATGTCCGGCCTCGGTGAAGGCCAGCCGCGCCCCGCCCCAGCGCCGGGCGAATTCGAATTCGCAGACGACGTGGATGTGGTCCGGGTCCAGGCCGATCCCGTCCAGACCCAGGTCCAGCCGGACGGCGTTCAGGGCGTCGAGCGACAACTCGACCGCCCGCGTTTCCTCGGCCGACTTCTTCAGTTCTTTGCTGATCTCCGGCAGGAGTTCCAGACGGCGAAGTTCGGCCTCGGCTCCGGGAGGATCGATGTCGGTGCGATGGATGCTGATCAGACCGGCACGCCAGGCGGCTCCGTTAAGGTCACGGGTCTTCATGGCGCCTCCTTTATGGTTGAAAGGAACTTGACCGGTCATTCTGCCGCCGCCGGCCGGAAAAGTCAATAATGACGTCGGCCACCAATGCAAAAAAGGAGCACGCCAATCGGCGTGCTCGGAGGAGAGGGATGTTCGTGCAGCCGACGGCCGCGGCTATCTGCCGGCGGCGGTCTGGATGCGGACCTTGATGAACCTGATCTCGATGACCGTCGGGTCGTCCGGCGACTCCGCGGCCACGAGGACGTACTCGTCGACCGGCGGCAGGTAGTCGTCCGGCGGCGGGTTGACCCGCCAGTCGCGCTGGTCGATGTCGTTGCAGACCGCGCGGTCGCAGGGCAGGCGCAAGCCGGCCGAAGGCGGACCGTTGCCGTCCTCTTCGAGGGGCGGAGGGAGGGGTGTGCCGGGCGCCGCATCGGCTTGCTCGGCGATGGCCGGGTTCGCATCAGGGTCGTCGTTGCCGCACGCGGCCAGGAAGAGGGGTGCTGCCATGATGCAGACGTACGCGAGCAAACGCTTCATGTCGGCCTCCTTGAGCCTATTCCATCGTGGTTCAGCATCGCTTTTTTAGCGCTGAAAAGGCCAAAAGTCAAGGGGTCGCGGTCGTCTTGTCTTGCCGTCGGCCGCGGACGCCGGAGTTTGACAAAAGCCGGACCGCAACGGAAGATAGAGCCGTTCTTTAACATTAAGGCGGAGGCATCCATGCAGGTCACCATTGAACTGCTCTGGCAGACCCAGCCGCTGGTCTTCGACAAGGTTCAGGACACCTACCAGCGCGGCGAGATGTTCTGCGTCCAGCTGATGGACGGAACCATCCACAAGTTCCCCTTCCGTAACATCTACCACGTGACCGAATATAGCGCGGTGGGCATGCCGACCATGCCGGGCCGGAAGTGATCTTCATCGTCCGGACCAGGAGACGACAGCGATGCAAAGACTCATCTATGTGCCTGATGGCTTCGAGAACGTGATCCGCGGTCCGGCCGCGACGCCGTCTGACGGCGATTGCCGCGTGGTCCGGGGATGGCCGTTCAAAAAGCGGTACGACTGCGGCCATCGCGACGCCGTGCGGTTCCATTTCGTCATCTGGGGCGCTGCACTGCGCCTGCATAAATGGTACCGGCTTTCGTCCGATCTTTGCCCGGAATGCCTGTTACGGCAACTGCGGCCGCAGGTCATCCGTTGCGCCGACTGCCGGGAGCCGATCCTGCCGGGCCAGCCGGTCGCCACGCCTTGTCGCGACAGCCGCGACGAAGGCCGGGACGACCTGACCACCTTGCCTTACCCGGGCGGCGAACTCGTGGTCACTTGCTTGTGTTCCGACAACGCCCTGGGCTTCAGCGGACACTGGAACGGCGAGAGCATTCGCCGCATCCGCTGGGAAATAGCGCCCGATGAGTAGCCGCCCGCCTGTCTGATCTTGCCGCCCGTTGAACGGGCGGTTTTATTATCCGGCCGGGATTGACAATATGACGGCAACGAGCATAATAGGCTGGTTCTTTCACCAGGAGGTCCGCATGCTTTGGCGCTTTTACCAGCGTTATGACCGGCTCGGGGAGCCGGGACGGTTCCTGCTGTTCATGGCCGTTCTGATCCCGGTCCTGATCGCGGCGACCAACCCCTATTCGACGGCCGTATCCGCCGTCGGCTGGGTCGCCCTGCTGCTGCTGCTCGCCACCCGCGCCTGGTATCACTGCGTCCGGCCGCGGCTGAAGAAGTCTGACGCCGCCGACCGGGCCGAAAGGTGACCGCTGTGGACCACTTATTCTGGGTCCTGTTCAATCTCCTGTTCGTTCTTTTCAACGGCGCTTACGCCGTGGCCAATTTCCGCAAGGCTGAGAGCCGATTCGACAAGCACATGATCTGGGCGATGATCCAGACGGCGCTGGTACTGCTCGGCGCCGTCGCCGCGCTGATCCAGTTCGTTCTCTGGTTGCGTTCATGACCGCCCTCTTTCGAGGGCGGTTTTTTCTTGTGACACCGTCACCGACTTTCCCTAAAAAGGGGACTGTCCCCTTTTTAGAGAAACAGGGCTTTTTTGGCCTTATTTGTCATTAGATTTTTATAAATCGGTTTTATGGACGCAAATGACGATCCTGAGAGGCAGAACCATTGGCACTTTGCCTTGGTTAAGCTATGCTGAGGCCGAATATGCCCAGATTTCCGAGACGCGGAAAACACGAAGACCGTCGCGGTCCCCGGCAGGCGGCCGGCCGGCCGGCAGGGTGGCAGAACGTCGCCCGCTGGTATTCGTCATACCTGGAGGGCCAGGACACCTATCAGGAACAGGTGGTGTTTCCGGGCGTGCTGAAATTACTGGCGCCCAAAGCCGGCGCGACCTACCTGGACATCGCCTGCGGCGAAGGGGCGCTGGCGCAGAAGATCGCCGCCGCCGGAGCGCGGGTGGTCGGGTTCGACGCGGCCCCGGCGCTGTTCGAAAAGGCCCGCCGCCGCGGCCTCGCCGCCGGAGCCGAATTCCTGGTCGGCGACGCCCAGCGCTTCCCTGACGCGATCCGGGCCCGCCGTTTCGACGGCGCCGTCTGCGTCCTGGCCATCCAGAACATCAAGGACATGCGCGCCGTGTTCGCCGAAGCCGCCAAGGTCCTCGCGCCCGGCGCGCCGCTGGTGCTGGTCCTGAACCATCCGGCTTTCCGCGTGCCGCGGCAGAGCGACTGGGGCTGGGATGAGGTCAAGAAGACCATGTATCGCCGGGTGGATCGTTATTTGACGCCGCTCGACATCCCCATCCTGATGAACCCCGGACAAAAAAGCCGCAAGCCGCTCACCACCATGAGCTATCACCGGCCCTTACAAGACTACGTGACCGCTTTGGCCGCGGTCGGTTTCACCGTCGCTGCCCTGGAAGAATGGGTCTCGCATCGCGCCAGCGATTCTGGTCCGCGGGCCAAGGCCGAGAACCGCTCCCGCGCCGAATTCCCGCTGTTCCTGGCCCTGCGCGCCAGACGCGCGTGATCATCCCGGAAATGAAAACACCCCGCCTGGAGCGGGGTGTTCGGCATTCGGTCCGATCAATGCGTTTCCGGATCGACTTTTTCTTCGTCGAAGCCGACCCGGGTGTGACTGCCGTCGCAGAAGGGTTTCTTCCGGGAGTGGCCGCAGCGGCAGAGGGCGTAGACGGCCTGGGTCGGCACTTCCGCTTCCGACTCCGTCTTCGGCTTGCCGTCCATGTCCATGTCCAGCAGTTCGTCGACGACCGCGTCCATGTGCTTTTTCTTTAAAGGCACTCCGGTCACGATGTACGGTCCGTTCTCGGTTATCACGATCTTCGGCTTGTTACCCTCGGTCATAATTGGGATCAATTACATCTTTTTTCCTGCCTGATCCGATTATCCCAGACTTCCGCTGATCTGACCAACTTCTCCCAGAGGGCGTCGGCCGCCGTTTTGTCAAAAAAAAGACCCGCGGTTAGGCGGGTCGAAGGTATTTCGTCAGCGGACGATCTGCCGCAGTTTTCGCATCGGCTCGTCGTCATCGGCGGCGGTCCGGACCATTTCGAGGAACGCCGGCCAGTCGCCGCCGGCGCGTTCGAAGGCCTGTTCGAACGGCTCGGTATCGGCATAGGCCAGATAACCGACCATGACGGCGTTGTTCAGGACGCGCAGCCGGATGGCGCGGTAGCCGGCGGTCCGGAATTCCGGACGCAGGCCGTCTAGGTCCTGCCGCATCCGTTCCCAGAATTCCCGGCGCGCCGTCTCCAGGTCGGCCGGGCGGCCGGCATATAGTTCGTCGAGGGCCAGGGCGGTGGCGCGCATG
>CAYPMU010000102.1:0-4973 GCA_964411975.1 uncultured Gammaproteobacteria bacterium
CAGAACCTGATCTCGGTCAATCCGGCGGCTCCCGGCGCCTCGCGCGAGAATTCCATGCAGGCCCTGATGTTGGGGGCGAGTCCCGCCTCGCTGGATTACGCGGACGTGCAGGCGCTCGCGGACCCGCGTAACCTGCCCTACGCCACCGCGGTCAACGGGGCCGTCACCGGCCTGGAATACGTCCGGTTCGGCAACCAGGAATATCGGGCGCTGATCTACGGCGCTTCGGCGGATTTTTATCCCGATATCATGCCGATCATCAAGATCGGCCAAGGGCGTTTCTTCACCAATGAGGAAGAGAAGTCGCTCGCTCCCGTGGTGGTGATCGGCAAGAAGGTCGCCGACAAGCTGTTCGGCGCCGTCGACCCCGTCGGCCAGAAGGTCAAGATAAAGGATCTGCCGCTGGCCGTCGTCGGCGTGCTCGGGCCTCTCGGCAGTATCTTGACCATGGACATGGATTCCATGGTCATCATGCCGCTCCGGCTGGCGCAGAAGCGCATCACCGGCAACGATAAGATCATTGAAATGCATATAACCGCCGACAGCGCCGACCACGTCGACGAGACGGTCGCCGACATCAAGCGCGTCCTGCGCCGGCGGCACGACATCGACGATCCGACCAAGGATGATTTCATGGTCACGACCACGCAGGACATCACCGACCGGCTGAACACCATCACCGACGTCATTACATATTTTCTGGCCTTTCTCGCCGCCATCTCGCTTATCGTCGGCGGCATCGGCATCATGAACATCATGCTGGTCTCGGTGACCGAACGCGTCCGCGAGGTCGGCCTGCGCAAAGCGCTGGGCGCCAAGCCCGCGGACATCCTGCTGCAGTTCTTGGCCGAATCCGTGGTGCTCACGACCGTCGGCGGCCTCTTGGGCGGGGCCTTGGGCTTCCTTATGACCATGGCGGTGGTGGCGGTCATGCGCGCCAATCATCTGGATGTGCCCTATATCGTCTCGATGACGGCTTTTGCCGGCGCTGCCGTTGTTTCCGCCGTCGTCGGCATCGTTTTCGGCATCCAGCCGGCCCGCAAGGCGGCGGCCCTGGACCCCATCACCTCGCTGCGGTACGAATAGCCTTTGAACCGTCGCCTATGGCCGCGAAGAAGAAAACCAGGATCAGGACGACTCCGGTCATCTCCGGCAGCATGTTCTTCAAGTACGACTCCTGCCCGCATTGGGTCTATTTCGACCGTTTCGGCGACCCTGAAAGGAAGCAGAAACGCAGCAAGTTCGCCGAGATGCTGATCGAGCTGGGCCTGCTGCACGAGGACAAGGTCATCGAAGGGCGCGACTACGTCGAGGTCAAAGGGCGGGGGAACGCCGCCAGGTTCAGGCAGACGCTGGAGCTGATGAAACAGGGGACCGGCCTCATTTACCACGGCCTGCTTCAGGCCGAGGGCATGGTCGGCGAGCCGGACCTGCTGGAGAAACGCGTTGATCGCGCCTCCGTCTTCGGCCATTATCACTACGTCGCCGTCGACATCAAGAGCGCCGAACGCCTGTTGGACGCCCACAAGTACCAGTTGTCCTTTTACGGCGACCTGCTGGAGAAGGTCCAGGGCGTCCGGCCGCTGGAAGGGTACATCTTGAACGGTTCGAAAATGCTGCTTGGTTTCTCCCTGGACGATTTCCGCGGCGCTTACGAGGCGGGCCTGGCCGAGATCAGGGACATGCTGGCCGGCCGTTGCCCGCCGCCGCACCTGTCTTCCGGCTGCAAGCAGTCCCCCTGGTTCCAGGAATGCGTCGCTTTGGCCGAGGCTGCGAACGACATCGCCCTCCTGTATAACGTCAAGGAAAAGACGCTGTCGGCCCTGCGCGAGAACGGCGTGCGGACCGTCCGGGACGCGGCCGCGATGGATATCGACGCGCTGCTGGAGGCGGCGCCGCAGCTGGCCCGCAAGACGCTGGAACGGCTCGTATTCCAGGCGCGGGCGCTGCTGGAGGGGCGGCATTTCGTCCGCAAACCGATCCGTTTGCCGGCGGCGGCGGCGGAATACCATTTCGACATCGAAGGCGATCCGCTGCGTCAGGTCGAGTACCTCTTCGGCTTCCTCATCCGGTCCGGCGAGGCCGAGCGATACGAATATTTCCTGGCGGAAAAGCCCGAAGACGAGGAAAAGATGTGGTGGGGATTTTTGGATTGGACGGCCAAGCTGCCGGAAGAATTCGTCGTCTATCATTACGGGACCTACGAGAAGTCGCGGCTGACCATGCTGGAGAACCGTTACGGCCGGACGCCGGACCTGGACCGCTTCCGCGCCGCCATGGTCGACCTGAACGAGGCGGTCAAGGAGGCCATCGTTTTTCCGTTGTATTTCTACGGCATCAAGAATATCGGCGAGTACGTCGGGTTCGAACGTTCCAAAAAGATCGCCGGCGGCGGGGAATCGGTGGCCTATTACGAGGACTGGCTGGCCAAGGGCGACCGGAAGAAACTCGACGCCATCATCAGGTACAACCAGGACGACGTCATCGCCACGCGTTACCTGAAAGACTGGCTGGTCCGCGAGCGGGATGAGCACGGCCGGCACCGCCAGGACTGAGTCGGCTTAAATTCAGTCCGGCCCCGCCGTCTGTCCGGACCGGCCGGCCGGTTGGCACCCCCCCCCTTGACAAGTCAGGGGGTGTGTTGTCCGCGTTTGTGTGTTAAAATTGCGGCACGGACTGATCGCGCCGAAAAAAACCGGCCGGGTCCGTTAAAAAAATAAAAAAGTCACCATTGTGATTGTTGGAGGAGGCGTCACAATGCCCGAGCGTTCAAATGAAACGATGATCGGCCGCAGGCCGGCAACCGTTTTGTTGGATATTCAACCGCGTATCATGGAACCGCGCGCCGGATAGTGCGCGGCTTTTTAATTATTTATTTCTCCGCCATGAAGCAAACCAAGGGGTAAAAAGTATATCAGGGGTAAAAATGCACCTTAAAAATGTATATCCAAAATAAATAAAAAAAAGGATCTGAAAAATTTATGCGTAAGAGAATAATTAAATCACTGGCGTCGATCGTCGGTTTGACGACGGTCTGGGCGCTGTCCCTGCTGTTCGCGGGGACCAGGCCGGCCGTCGCCGAATGCGTTCCGGTAGCGGTCAACGACGCGTACTCCACGCCGGTGAACACCGCGCTCGTCGTGCCGGTTCCGGGTGTTTTGAGCAACGACACCGTCTGCGGTTCGCCGTGGATGCTCAACTATACGTCTTCGTTGGGTAACTACACCGCGAGCGCTTCCGGCAACCTGAACTATTATCCGCCGGCGGAGTTCGAGGGTACGGTTTCCAATACCTATAATTTCTATAACATCCAGACCGGCGCTCACAGCAATACGGCCACCGTGACGGTCACGGTAGGCGGCGGCACGCCGCCGGCGGCATGCGCGCCGGCCGCGGTCGCCGACGAGTATTGGGCGCCCACGAATACGGTCCTCAAGGTCCAGCCTCCGGGTTTCGTCGGCAATGATACGGTCTGCGGGTATCCGCGGGGCTCGAACTTCACGATCGTTGGCGGCTGGTTCAGCCACGGGACGCTGACCCACGCGTACGCCGATGGCTACCTGAGATACGTTCCGGCCACGGGTTACGTCGGGGACGACGTCGGCCACTTCAATTATTACAACGTGGAGACCGGCGAATACAGCAATACCACGACGTTGACCATTCACGTCTTTTCGGCCAATACCGCGCCGGCGGCCGCCGGCGAAAGCTATTCGATGTTCGCCGGATCGACGCTCAATGTGGCCGCGCCAGGCGTTTTGGGCAACGATTCTGACGCCAACAGCGACGTTCTGACCGCGGTCAAATACAGCGATCCGTCCCACGGGAATGCGACGCTGAATGCCGACGGGCCGTTGAGCTACGCGCCGAGCGCCGGCTGGGTCGGCGCCGATTCGTTCACGTATCGGGCTTACGAATGAGCTGTCTATTAAGCCGGGCCCGGCGTCCTCCGACCCTGAAGCGGGGTATTGCGGCGCTTTCCTATATATGATAAAATACCAATGCTGGACAAAAAAATGTGATGTCCGGAAAAAACGATGCGAGCATTAGGAAAAATAAAATCATCATTGTGATTAGAGGGGAGGTCACGATGCAAAAAGTTTCTTCGTCATACGATATCCGGCCCTCGGCCGCGTACCGGGGGGTTAGGGATTGTCTGTACATATATTTACCGCGTGCCGGATAGGTCCGCGGATTTTTAATTTTTTAATTATTTTTTTATCCGATCTCAAGTCCAGATCTAACAAAAATCTTTTACTCCATCGCGGTATGAAAAGACTAAAAAGGTTCATTAAAGTATTGACGAGCGGAGCGGCCGTATCGGTCCTGGCGCTCGTTGCCCTGGTCGCCCAGCCGGCGCTCGCCGCCTGCACCAACGACGTCGTCCTGGAAAATTTCGAGGGGCGAGCCGGAGGTTCGCACGTGGTAGCCATGCAGCCCGACGGTAAGTTCCTGATTGCCGGCATGATCGGTGGCACCGACGGATATGACGGCAGCATCGTGCGATACAATTCTGACATGACGCTCGATACGTCTTTCAGCGGTGACGGAATGTTGAAAATACACCTTGGCACGAACGATAGCGTCTCCGATCTGGCCCTACAGCCCGACGGCAAGATCGTTGCGGTCGGCGCCGTCTACATTGGGGGCCAGTCTAATTGGTTCATAGCGCGGTTCAACACCGACGGCACGCTCGACACCTCGTTCAGCGGCGACGGTATAGATACTCAACTTTTAGAGCCGGGTGACGACAACAGCGACGCCCGCGGCGTTGCCATCCAGTCCGACGGCAAGATCGTGGTGGCCGGCGGCGGCAGCTCCTGGTGGGCGCTTCGTTACAACTCCAATGGCGTGCTCGATACTTCATTCGACAGTGACGGCAAAGTTCAGCTGTTCAGCTCGACCGTAGAAGGCGCCTGGGACGTGCACGTCCATGGAAACGGTAAGATCGTATTGATCGGCCGCAGCTGCGT
>CAYPMU010000103.1:0-4895 GCA_964411975.1 uncultured Gammaproteobacteria bacterium
TAAAAAGGTAAAAAGGGGACTGTCCCCTTTTTATGGAAAGCGGGTGATTTTAAGCTCACAGCCGTTAAGTTTTTTATTTTGAGCTGAAAAGACAATGTTCGGTCCGCTGTTGCCCTCAATCAGGTGCCATGTTAAGGTCCGACCAGGACGCACCGCGCCGCATTGACGGCGCCATATTGTCCTGTTTCCGGTGAGAGGTGTGTCATGTCGTACCTTAAAATCAGCAATCGCGGTTCGTTCAATCGCAAGTATCTGGAACTGATCGGGTTGTCGTCCAAGCGCCAGTCGCTGGCCGACCACGCCATCATCGGTTTCAAAGGCTCCGGGACCAAACTGGCGGCCGTGGCCGCTCTGCGGCTAGGCCTCCGGGTGGCCATCGCTTCGAGCGACGGCCTGGGCCGCTATCTGCTGTCGTACGACCTGGAAGAGGTCGACATCGACGGCCGCAAGGTCAAGCAGATCTTCTTCAACTACGACCCCTACGGCACGCGCGACGGCTCGGAATACCCGCTGCGCTACCCGACGCAGATGACCATCGACGCTTTCGCCGACTGGGACGAGCCTATCGGCGACGACGGCAAGGTCGCTTTCAAGGTCCTGCGGGAGTTCGTCTGCAACGCGGCCGACTCCGGCGAGTACGAGTTCTCGCTCGTCGACCGTCCGGAATGCGCCGCGCCGGGGGAGACCGCGGTCTACCTGCTGTACAACGAGCAGATCAGTTCGATCTTCGACAAGCCGGACCGCTACTTCAAGTTCGTCTTCGCCAAGAGGCCGGCCCAGCCGCTCTACGCCGACCGGGAGCTCGGCGAGATCTATCCCCGGTCCGACCGGAGCAAGACCAGGCTGTTCGTCCTGGGCGTGCTGGTCGACTGCACCTCGTTCTCCTGGCGCAGTTCGCTCTTCGACTACTCGCTCTTCCGCAAGACGCTGATCTCCGAGGAGCGGGTCATCAAGAGCTTCCACGATTACACGGCCGAGCTCGGCTCGCTTTTCGCCCGCCTGGACGACGTCAATCTGGCGGCGCAGATCCTGCTGGGCGTCTCCAACCGCGCCGCCATGATCGAGGAGATGGCGCTCGGCAGCGTCAAGAAGGTCCCGGCCGGCGCGCGCCATGTATGGCTCGACGCCGCCCATGGCGCTCTCGGACAGAAGATCGCCGTCAGTTCCGGCAACCAGCAGACGGACAACGACGCCCGCCAGATCTACGGTTACACGGTGATCAGCCAGGGCAACCTGAGCCTGGCCCACTTCCTGAAGCTGCTCGGCATCCCCGAGACCAGGGACATCGTGCCGCCGACCGTGGCCGAGGACGAGTACCGCCTGGTCGATTTCGACGGCCTGGAGGCGGACAGCCGCGACCGCTTCAACCTGGCCTTCAGCCTGTTCGCCCGCCATTTCCCGGGACAGGCCCGGCTGCCGCTGGTGCTGTTCCAGCCTTTGAGCGACCGGCTCAAGGCCTGGGCCGGTTTCGCCGGCAGCGGGGACGCCTGTTTCAGGGAGATCTGGATCGCGACCGCCGGGCCGGCCCGGCTCGGCACGACGGCCCAGATACTGTCCACGCTGATCCATGAGGCGCGCCACTGCGCCACCCGGACCGGCGATTACGACCGGGCGTTCATCGGCCGCGCCGACGAGGATATCGTCCGGATCATCCTGGACGCGGCCGGCGTCAGGGAACCTGCCGCCAAACAAGCCGCGCCCTCCCGGGCCGGCGTCCCGTCCGTCAGGCCCAACTTCGTCCGGCCTGTCTCCGGACCCGGACCGGAACCGAAACTCCGGTCATAAACAACGACCGTTCGCTCCTCAGCGAACGGTCTTTTCTTTTTTAGCGGCGGCCGCGCCTTACTCCGCCACGCTGAACACTTCCTCCACGGTGGTGATGCCGTCGAGCGCCTTGAGCAGGCCGTCCTGGACCATGGTGATCATGCCCTGCTTGATGGCGATCTCCTGCATCTGGTATTCCGAGACCTGGCCGCTCAGGATGACCTGTTCGATCTCCTTGGACATGGCGAAGATCTCGTAGATGCCCATGCGTCCCTTGAGGCCGATGCCGGCGCAGGTCTCGCAGCCCTTGCCCTTGAAGAAATGCAGGTTGTTCAGGTCGATCTTGTAGCCGGAGTTGGGATTGATCTCGCCCAGGAGCTTCTTGACCCGTTCCAGCACGGCCGGTTCCAGCGTCGTTTCCTCCTTGCAGTTCTTGCAGATGCGGCGCACCAGGCGCTGGCCGATGACGGCGTTCAGGGCCGGCGCCAGCAGGAAGGGTTTGACGCCCATGGACATGAAGCGGGGGATGGCGCCGGCGGCGCTGTTGGTGTGGATGGTCGAGATCATCAGGTGGCCGGTGAGCGCCGCCTGGATGGCCACTTCGGCCGTCTCCAGTTCGCGGATCTCGCCGACCATGACCACGTCGGGGTCCTGGCGCAGGATGGAGTGCAGGCCTTTGGCGAAGGTGTAGTCCTTGCTCTTGTCGATCTGCGACTGGCTGATGCCCTGCAGTTTGTACTCGACCGGGTCCTCCAGGGTGATGATCTTGGTCTCTTCGTTGTTCAGCTTGTTAAGGATGGCGTACAGCGTGGTCGTCTTGCCCGAGCCGGTCGGTCCGGTGGTGATGATCATGCCGTTGGGCCGCTCGACCTCGCGTTTGAGCTGCTCCCAGGCCAGACCGCGGACGCCCATGTCCTCGAACTTCAGGCCGATGGAGGACGATTTCAGGAGACGCATGACGATGGATTCGCCGTAGGCCGTGGGCAGGGTGCTGACGCGGACCTCGACCTTGTCGTCGGCGGCCAGGAAGATGGTGAAACGGCCGTCCTGCGGAACGGTGATGATATTCAGCTTCAGGCCGGAGAACAGTTTGAAACGGTTGACGATGCGCGGCCAGAGGTCCCTCTTGACCGAGGCCACCTGGTGCAGGACGCCGTCGATGCGGTACCGGACCACGACCTGCTTCTCCTGGGCTTCGATGTGGATGTCGGAGCAGCCGGATTTGAGCGAGGTGGCGACGATCAGCGCCACGAAATCGGTGATGGAGACCTTTTGGACGTGTTCGTTCAGGTCGGCCAGGGTCTTGACCTCCTCCTGGTACCTTTTCAGTTCCTCGGCGGTGATCTGGACGCCCTTGACGATGGTCTTGATCTCCGGCAGCGAGTCGTAAAGTTTTTCGGCGTTGATGAAGCTGTGCTCCGAGATCATGTAGACCTTGACGTTGGCGTGGCTGCGCTCCTTGACCTGGTAGACGATCTCCTCGATGGCCGGGTCTTTGGGATTGCGGGCGCCGACGCGGGCCTCGTTGCCGTTGAAGAAGAAGCAGATGACCTTGGATTCCTTGGATTGCGGCCGGGGGATGAGCGTCAGGGCTTCGGCGGAGATAGGAAAACCGGCGAGGCTGATGTATTCCGCCCCGATCTGCGCCGCTTCGGCCTCGGTCTCCCGCTCCTTCTCCTTGATCTTGATCGCCCGCATCTTGTCCTCGAATTTCTCCTGCACCGTGCTTTCCCCGGCGCCGAGATCGGTCTTCTTTTTTTTGCCCAGCAGGTCTTCGATGGATTGGTTGGCCATAGCAAATGAATTATATCATTTGCCGGTCATTTTGACACGGCCGTCCGCCGCCGTTCGGCCATGATATCAAAAACCGCCCGACGGACGGCGTCAGGCGGTCGTTGCTTGGCGTTATTTTTTCAGTCCGAACTTGGCCGACAGCCATCCGGCCAAGCGCTGCAGTCCGGGCGGCGGGCGTTTGCCGTCCAGCTCGCTCCAGAAATAGGTCCAGCCGGCGATCTGGAAGGTGGTGATGAACGATCCGTAGGCGACCAGCGCGGCCAGGAGCAGCAGGGAGAAGACCGAGGTCAGGGCCAGGATCAGCGCCGTCGAGCCGGAGGCGGTCGCCAGCATGAACAGGAAAATGGCCGGAACGGACAGCACCAGCAGGCCGAGGACCGTCACCAGCACCGTCGCGGCGTTGACCAGGAGCAGCAGCACGGCCATCTCCAGGCTGGCCAGCCAGTTGTCGGCGAACATCTTCCAGCCGCGGACGATCGAGTCCTGGATGGTCAGGCCGGACAGCGCCGCGAACATCGAGGCATAGACGGCGACGACGGAAACGACGACGGTCAGGGCCAGGAAGAGGATGAAGGAGAGCAGGAAGAATCCGCCGCCGGTCATGGTCTGGTACTGGACCAGGGCGAAGAGGTTGGTGCCGGTCAGCAGCACGGCCGCGCCGATGGCGATCTTGGCCAGGGCGTTGATGGCCAGCAGCTGCCAGAATTTGGCGATGCCCTGCCGGACGCCGTCGGCGAAGTCGGAATCGCCGCCGCGGCGGATCTTGTCGATGCTGCTGATGAGCGCCCCGATGGCCACGACGATGACCCAGACGAAGACGGCGAAGACGATGGCCGCCGTCACCACGAAGAAGGCCACGGTCAGGACCGGGTTGGGGGAGAAGGCCACCATGGCCCGGAACAGGGCCGACCCCGGCATCAGGTAAAAAGGCGAATGCATCCAGGCGGCGGCCGGCATGCCCTCGATGATGCTGTTCTGGGCCCGGATCAGCACTTCATAGACGCCGCCGAAGCTGGCGAAAGCGGCGAAAAAACCGAAGAGCCAGAGGTGCTTGTGGCGCCAAGCCGTGCGCCAGGCCGTGGCGACGACTCCCCAGTAGAGGTCGTTTAACCCGAGTTTCTTGCTCATATCATCGTGCGATGAATGATTATTATGCGGCAGGTTGGGACGATCCTTCGCCGGCCGGACGGATCGAAGCGGCGGCGGCGCGATCGGTGTGGCCGGTCTTGGGCGTGATCTTTTCTCCGGCGAACAGCGCTTCAAAGGCCTCTTTCTCCAGGGTCTCCTTTTCCAACTCTTCAAGAGGCGCGTCACGAAACTCTGTTTCCAGTCCCGCC
>CAYPMU010000104.1:0-4889 GCA_964411975.1 uncultured Gammaproteobacteria bacterium
GCTCAAATACCGGTCATTGGCGAATTCCTCGTGAAAAGGTTCCCAGCGGGAATTCCGGCCGTCAAGTATGGTCAGCGGCTGGCCGTCCTTGAGAACGGACAGGACGAGATCGGTCCTGGCCCCGGGCAGGTCCGGCGCCAGGAGACCCAGATAAAGACGAAAACCATCGGTCGCTTCAATGCGGAATTCCGCGGCATGGCCGTCCAGTTCTCCGTAAAAGGCCTGGGATACTTCCGGCGACCCGATGACGGCCGGGCCATCGACCAGACGCGGCTGGTGGGCCCAAGCGGCCGGACCGGCCAGCAATAAGACCATGGCGAAAACGGAAATGCTTACCGCCTGACGCAGGCCGTGATGCCGGGTATCATCGGACATATCTTTTTAAGACTACCACGTCGACCGCTCATAAAAAAGGCCAAATCGATCCCGTGGCGTCGCTGTCCCGGCCACTTGCCGACCCGGTCCGTCGCGCGAACAAAAGATCGCCGCCCGGCCCGGCCGCGGCGACGATCTCATCGGTCGAAAGCCGATCACTCGACGATCAGGTCGCCGACCATGCCCATGGCCCGATGCCGGCCGACTGAGCAATAATACTCGAAGGTCCCGGCCATGTCGGCGAGGAACTCGATGGTCTCGCTGCTGCCGGCCGCTATCTGTTGGGTGGCGGCGTTGAACTCGTCGATCTTCCAGTCATGGAAGCCTTCGGCGTTCGTGAAGACGATCTTGACCTTGTCGCCGGCTTTGACCCTGATCTCTTTCAGGGAAAAGCTGAAATTATCCGCGACGACCTCGAAGGTCCTGGTCTCGCCGGTGGGGGCGACCCGGACCTCGGTTCCGCCGGCGGCCGGGACCTGGACGGATCCGTCCGCCGGCGGCGGCGCCGCGGCCTCCGGGGCGGCGGCCTGCTCGGTCGCGGCGCAGCCGGCGCCGACGAGAATTAATGCGGTCAAAGCCGCGCTGACGATATAATGCTTGCTCATATGAAATAATTAGATCTTATTGCGCGTGTCCAAAAAATTGTTTTTTAAGCACCGGCGGGCATGCCGGTCAATAAATATATCGCGGCCGCTGACGTCCTGGCAATACTGAGCGGCCGGTGATGTCAAGACCCGGCTGAAACCGACTCAACCGTGGCGGAGACAGGCGCAGGGTTTGGCCTTGAGGATGCGGCGCTGGGCCGCGAGCGTCTCTAAAAGGACCCGCTGCCCGCTCCGGCCGGTGGCCAGCCGGCGGTCCAGCGGCGTACGGTGCCGATAACCGCGGCGGGCGAACTCCGCCGCCAGGGCTTCATGGCGCAAGAACAGGGCGCGGAGTTTACCTTTCCAGCGCAGCGTCTCCGGATGGCGGGAATAACCGCCGCGGCCGCCGTGCACGGTCAAGATGTTCCACAGTCCGTGGAGCTCACGGTGCTCGGCCAGCAGATGCTGACGGCACAGATGCTTTGGATGGATGTCCCAGACGCGCATGGTCGTGACCGGACCAGGATCAGCGGCCGCGCCGATCCGGAAGGCTGGCTAGCGATTAAGGTTCCAGACCGAAAAAGTGAGATAGGAGGCGAAAGCCACCCAGCCGGCGTAGGGCAGGAGCAGGACCGACGCCGCCCGCGAGATCGGCCAGCACAGAATGACCAGAGCGATGACCGTCAGGTCCAGCGCGACGGCCTCCCAGCCGGCCGCGGCCAGCAGGTGCAGGCGGAAGAACAGGAAGCTCCAGAGGACGTTCAGCCCCGCGTTCAGCAGGAAGATCCCGGTTATCAGGCCGAAACGCGGCTTGGGTCCGGGACTGTTCCAGACCAGCAGCGCCGCCGCGGCGGTCAGGACGAAGATGACGGTCCAGACCATGCCGATGGTCGAACCCGGCGGGGTCCAGGCCGGGAGTTTGATGGTCTTGTACCAGCTGTTCACGCCGGCGCTGGTCAAAAAACTGCCGCTGACGGCCACGGCGACGGTGAGCAGGGGTATGATAAGATAGTTCGGTTTCATATTTGCTGCCGGTTAAATGATCTGACGTCCATAATATCGTGCCGCTACCCGCCGGCCTCGCCGGCTTTCTTCAATAACCTGACCGCTTCCAGCTCCTCCGAAGACCTGATCTTGATCGCCGGGTACCTGGAACCGAAGCGCCGCCGCGCGTCCTGGATCTTGGCCGCCGGGACAAAGATCACGCCGACCTTCTCCAGACCGACCTCGCCGTCCGGCCTGACCTCGAAGGTGCTCTGTAATTCCGAGACCTCGCTCTGGTCGCCCAGGTCGACCGCGGCCTGATCCAGTACCAGGGTCATGGGATACATGTCATCGACGGCCTCCGGAGAAGGCACGGCGGTGAACTGCTTCCGGAAGATCTCGGCGCGCTGCAGGACCTCCTTGGTCCGGTCCCCGATCTCCTGGGGCGAAAGGCCGTCTTTTTTCCATTGCGGCAGCAGTTGCCCGTAAAGCTTGCTCTTGAGGTCTTCGTCGAATTTCTGCTCGGTAACGCTGACCTGCCAGCTTTCCCGATAATATTTGTCGGCGTCGGCCAGCAGTCTGTCCCGCTTGGCGGCGAATGCTCCGTCGTCCGGCGTGTTCGCTCTCAGCGCCTTGATCTGGAAATCCAGGAAATCCTTCTTTTTGTCGAAATATTTGCCGGAGTTCAGCCGTTTGGGATTCCTGGCCGGATCCAGGCCGCCGCTGGTCTTCAGGTCCTCCCATACCAGATCGAAAGTCAGGGCCGTCTCGCTGTTGCCGTCGGTCAGCGACGGCCCTTTTTGCCACAGTCCGCCGGACAACTTGCCGGTCTCCAGGATGTTGTCGATGGCCAGGGTATTGGTGGCGTGCAGGAACTTGCCCTCCGGCGAAAAAAGATCGGGATTCTGTTCCATCGTGTCCAGCATTATCGCCAGGTCTTTCCGGTCCATGATCCCCTTCAATTTTTCCAGTCTGGCCGACGCCGCTTCCTGACTCTCTCCGAAAGCTTCGCTGATCTGCAAAGCTGCCCTGGTCTCCCGCAACTCGTCGAACCTTTCGTTGTCGCGTCGCGCGGCGTCCATGGACTCATCGACCATCTTCTGGCGGACCATGCCAAAACTCTCCGGGCTGACCTTGTCGCCGAGCTGCTCCGTGATCTGATCCACCGCGGACCGATACTGCCGCTCTCGCTCAGCCTGGACAGCGGCGATCTGTTCGGGTGTTTTGACCCGCTCCCGGATATCGCCCAGCTGCCGGTCGACGGAGCCGATGGCGTCGGCAGCCGTCCGGCTTTCGGTCTCTGGTCCCGGCCGGTCCAGCTCGATGTTCGGCGCGGCCTGCTCGGCCTCATTCTCGGACATCATATTGCATAAGCTTATCACTCGTCATTTCATCGGACAATTCCGCCCAGCCGCCGGCCGGGCGATTGTCCGTACGTCGGCCGACCTGTAGAATACGACCATGAAAACACTGCTCGCGGCCTCCGAACTCGGCAAAACCTACGGGCGCCAGACCGTCCTGGACGGCCTGACCTTGACCGTGCCGGAAAAGGCCCGGATCGCGCTGATCGGCCGCAACGGCTCCGGCAAATCCACCCTGCTCCGCCTTTTGGCCCGCGAAGAAGAGCCCGACGGCGGCGAGGTCTCGGTCATGCCGTCGGCGCGCCTCGGGGTCCTGAGACAGAACGAGAAGCTGCCCGCGACCGGCACGGCCGTCGCTTATCTGTCCGAAACCGGGAGCAAGCCGGAATGGGAATGCCGCCGGCTGGCGGCGCGGTTCGGCTTGTCCGCCGATGAACTGAAGCTGTCGCCGGCCGCCCTCTCCGGCGGCTATCAGATGCGGCTCAAGATCGTCGGTATGCTGTTGTCCGAACCCAACCTCCTGCTGCTCGACGAACCGGTCAACTACCTCGACCTGCCGACGCTGCTCCTGCTCGAGGCCTTCCTGCGCGGCTGGTCCGGAGCCTACGTCATCACCTCGCACGACCGCGAACTGCTCCAGAACCTCTGCACCACGACCTGGGAGATCGAACGCGGCCGGCTGACCGTTTTCCCCGGCGACGTCGAGACCTACCTGGACTGGAAGGAAGAGCAGGCCGAATACGCCCGCCGCACCAACAAGCGCCTGCGCCGCGAGATGGCCGCGGCCCAGGAATTCGCCGACCGCTTCCGGGCCAAGGCCAGCCTGGCCAGCCGGGCCCAGAGCAAGATCAAACACATCGCCAAGCTGCGCAACCGGTTGCGCGACCTCGATCCCAAACTGAAGACCGCGGCGTTCCAGATCCCCTGCCCGGTGGTGCACGCCGGCCCGGCCGTCCGCTGCGTCGATCTGGCCATCGGTTACGGCGACAAGATCGTGGCCCAAAACATCGACCTGGAGATCCCCCGCGGCGCCAAGGCGGCCATCGTCGGCGAGAACGGCCGCGGCAAATCGACCCTGCTGCGCACGCTGGTCGGCTCCCTGGCGCCGCTCGCCGGCAGCTGCAAGTGGTGGCACAAGGCCGACATCGGCTACTACTCCCAGCTGTCCGAAGAGACCCTGTCGCACCAGGAGACCGTGCTCGACGCGCTGACCCGGGCGGCCCCGCCGGCGTCTTCCGGCGAACGCATCCTGGCCGCGGCCGGCGCGTTCCTGTTCGGCGAGGATGACCTGGAAAAGCCCTGCGGCGTGCTCTCCGGCGGAGAACGGGCGCGCGTCCGGCTGGCCCGTCTGGTCCTGCACGAGCACAACGTGCTGGTCCTCGACGAACCGACCAACCATCTCGACGCCGAGACCGTGGAAGTGCTGGCCAAGGCGCTCAAGGAGTACGCCGGCACGGTGCTGGTCGTCTCCCACGCCCGGACCTTCATGAACGCGCTGGTCGACCGCATCTACGAGGTGCGCGGCGGCACGGTGCGGCATCACTCCGGCACTTACGAGGAATACGTGGCCGATCTGGCGGCGCTG
>CAYPMU010000105.1:0-4863 GCA_964411975.1 uncultured Gammaproteobacteria bacterium
CTGGATCACGGTCAATTCAGGGGAAGATCCGGCCCCGAAAACGTGCAATATGCGCATAGCCATGATCGGACAAAAAGGCATCCCGACGCGCTTCGGCGGCATTGAACGGCATGTGGAAGAACTGTCGCGCCGCCTGGGCCGGATGGGTCACGAGGTCACCGTTTACACGAGGGCCTGGTATGCGCTGCCCCGCCGCCGGTTCTCCAAGGGCGTCCGGACCGTGGCCACGCCGACCTTGATGACCAAACATCTCGACGCCATCGTCCACACCCTGACCTCGACCGTCCACGCCATCGCCTCCGGCGCCGACGTCATCCACTACCACGGCGTCGGCCCGTCGCTGCTGTCCTGGATCCCGCGCGTGTTCGCGCCCAGGACCCGGGTCGTGGCCACTTTCCATTGCATCGACCGCAAGCACCAGAAATGGAACCTCTTCGCCCGCCTGATGCTCGGCCTGGGCGAACGGGCGGCCTGCGCTTTCCCGCATGAGACCATCACCGTTTCCAAGACCCTGGAGGCGTATTGCCGCGACCGGTACAACCGCGAGGTGAAATACGTCCCCAACGGCATCGCCAATCCCGGCCGCGCCGGCGGTCCTGCGACGGGACTCAAGACCGGCGACGCCCTGGCCAAATTCGGCCTGCGCCGCGGCAACTACCTGATCATGGTCTCGCGCCTGGTGCGCCATAAGGGGGTCCATTACCTGATCAACGCCTTCAAGGACCTGGAAAAGAAGCGCCTGACGCGCGGCCTAAAGCTGGCCATCGTCGGCGACTCGGCCTTCACCGACGACTACGTCGCCGAGCTGAAGCGGCTGGCCGCCGGCAGCGACAACATCGTCTTCACCGGCTATCTCCAGGGCCGGGAGCTGCGGCAGATATTCGCCAACGCCTACGCCGTGGTCCATCCCTCGGAATCCGAAGGCCTGCCGATCGCCGTGCTGGAAGCCATGAGCTACGGCAAGGCGGTGCTGGCCTCGGACATCCCGGAGATAATGGAGGTGACCCGCGAGCACGGCATCAATTTCAAGAACAAGAGCGTGCCCGACCTGACCCGCAAACTCCGCCACCTCATCGCCCACCCCGAACTGGCCCGGGCCAAGGGTGCCGGAGCCCGCTCGTTCGTGCTGGAGAACTACCACTGGGACGACGTGAGCAAGGCCGTGGGCCAGGTCTACCTGGAACTCGGCAAAGGCCGGCCCAAGATCAAGGCCCCGGTCATGGTCAAATGAGCCAATAAAAGAACGTCCGCCTCCTCCGAGGCGGGCGTTTTGATTTTGGGGACAGTCTCCTATTTGAATTTTGGCTTAAATAAGCACAACCGGCGCGAAGTGTCAGGGATCGACCCGGGCGCCCACCGACCGATATATCTCCATCAAGCCCCGGTAATGCTTCTCCGGACCGAACTCCGTCTCGACCCAGGCGCGGCCGGCCCGTCCCAACGCGGCGCAATCTTCGGGACTCTCCCAGAGCTCGGCCAGCACGCGCGCCAGCTCGTCGGGGTCGCCGCCGCCGGTCAGGATGCCGGTCTCGCCGTCTTTGACCAGCTCGGCCAGTCCGCCGATCTGCGTCGCCACCACCGGCTTGCCGGCGGCATAGGCTTCGAGCGCGATCAGCCCGAAAACTTCGTACCAGACCGACGGCACCGCCACGATCCGGGCGCCGGCGTATTCGGCGGCAAGTTCGGCTCCGGACTTGAAACCGGCGAAGGTGACGTTGACGGCGCCGCATTTCTCCGCCAAAGCCTTCAGGGCCGCTTCTTCCGGACCCGTGCCGACCAGGCGCACCGGCACGTGTTTCATCTTGGCCGCGGCCCGGATCAGCGTAGCCGCGCCCTTTTCCGGAGACAAACGCCCGACGAACAGGACATAGGAACCCTCATAACGCGGCGTCCAGGCGGCGGCGTCGATGAAATGAGGCAGGCAGCGTATTTTGTCCGCGGCGATGCCGTATTCGGCCAGCAGGGCCGCGACGAAGCGGCTGGGGGCGATATAAGCGCCGATATTGCGCTCATACAGGCCCAGCCGGCGCTGCAGCCACATTTCCAGCGCGGCCAGCGAACTGGCGGCCCGCGACCCTTTGACGCAGCGGTGCCGGACGGCGTTCCAGTAATGGTCGGGTTTGGTCGCTTCGCAGATCCGCGCGTCGTGGAACAAGGAATAGTTCGGCGCGATCAGCTTGTAGTCGTGCACGCTCATGACCGCGGGCACTCCCCGCTTCCGCGCTTCGGGCAGGATGGACGGCGAGATCTGATGGTAAATATTGTGAACGTGGACCAGGTCCGGCTTGGCCCGGCCGAGCAGGGCGGCGAACTTGCGTTTGGCCTCGAGCGAATACAGGACGCGCCCGGCGGTCTTCAGGCCGCTCAGAGAAAAAGACACTTTTTCGGTCTGGACGGGGCTGACGAAATAACGCCGCCAATCGGTCGGCAGGTCCTGCCGGCTGCGCATGGCGAAGGGGATGACCTCATGCCCGTGGCGACCCAGCAGCGCCGCCAATTCGAAGAAATAGCGTTCCGCGCCGCCTTTCAGGTAGTGGTATTTATTGGCGAAAATGACGCGCATGACAGAAGTTGGGGAGTTGAGGAGGGACAGGGTTAGGAAATGATCTGATCCAGATCCCGTTTCTTCCCGAATACCTCACTTAAGCGTAGATCTTCTCCCGCCTGGCTAAGACGTAAATAAGGGCTCCGTACAGCCAAAAATACAAAGACAAGGTCCGGACCTCAAGATAGGTCGCCAAAAAGGCCTGGAAAGCGACCGCCAGGACGGCGCCGAAATAACCCAACGCCAGGCCCTTGGTCAGGTCGTCCTTCGAACGGCGCCAGGTGCGGAAGGCGATGCCGGCCAGCGCGGCGAACATCCAGAGATAGAAGACCAGACCCAGAGTGCCGGTCTCGCCCCAGAGGGCGAACCAGTTGTTGTCGATGTAACCCTCGGTGCCATTGACGCCGAAGGGCAGGTTCAGCCGGTCGTAGACGCTGGTGTTGCCGAGGGCGGCGGCCGCTCCCCCGCCGTACTGGCCCGGACCGACGCCGAACAGCGGCGAGGACCTGACCACGACGAGCGGCGTCTGGACGATCCAAAAGACCCGTCCCAGGCCGTAATACTCGCCGCGCCAGCGTTCATAGGAGAAAGCCTCGAAGAAACGCTCGATGGGCGTCTGCCCGGCGTAGTCGGTCAGGTAGCGCACGACCAGGCCGGTGTAAGCCACGTAACCCACGGCCGCGAGGACCAGGGCGGCCAGGCCCAGCCGCACCCGGATGTCCTTCATCAGGATGCCGCCGATGACCACCAGGCCCAGCGCCAGGCCGAACCACGAAGCGCGGGACAGGGTCATGATGAAACCGGGCAGGGCCAGGCACAGGACGCCGATGAGCACGCGCCGCTGCTGGCGGTCCTTCAGATAATAGAGCAGGCCGGTGATGAGCAGGAAAAAGAAGCAGAGGAAGGTCCCCAGCTGGTCGTAACGGCCCATGGTGGCGAAAACGCGCGATCCCGGCGACCAGAACTGCGGCGTGCCGCTGGTCAACTGGATGCTTTCGAAGAAACGCCGTTCGCTGGGTATCAGGAACTCGTCCAACTGGCCGCCGACCAGCGACTGGACGCCGCCGAGCAGTCCCTCGAACAGGACCAGGCCGAGCATCAGCACGGTCAGGCGGCGGATGAACGGCCGGTCGGGGTCCAGATAGACCACCAGGAAGAACAGCAGGATGAAGCGGACGATCTGCCGCAGGCCGAGGATGCCGATGAACGGCGGCACCAGGTTGACGATGAGCGACGTGGCCGCCACGAGCAGGAAGAAGATGAAAGGCAGGTCCAGCGGGGTAGCGGTCATCTTCCTCTTGTTCAGGAGCAGGCGCAGGGCCACGGAGAGCAGCAGGGCGTAGATCAGGCTTTCCGAGAAGTAGCGGGCGTAGACGTAGATGTCGTCGCTGACGAACTTCAGCAGGAACGGTTCGAGCGGTATGAGGGCGGCCTGGAAAAGGATGATGTAATCGGGCTTGTAGAGCGCCGCGGCCAGGACGCCTAAACCGACGACCAGGGCCAGGGCCTTCCAGGGGGAGGTCAGGGCGACCAGCAGGCCTGTGACCAGGGCGATGCTGACCAGGACGGCCAGGAATCTGCGGCCGGACCGGTGGCGCGGGTCCAGGTCGACCTCGAAGATAGAGCCGATCTTTTCGAGCAAACTCTTCATAAATATCGGCTTTATTGTACCCGGAAAAACCGGATAAAGCCACTGGCGGACGGCCCGGTGATGAGCGGCCGCCGCGGCCAGCCGCCGCGTTTTCAGCCAAAAGAAAAGACGGCCCGATGGAATCGGACCGTCTTGTGGGGGCGGAGTTGGCCGCCCGAGGTCACTGGCCGTTGTAGTTGGCCATGTTGCCGGCCGCGGAAACCTGGCCGGTGCCGTTGACGGAGATCTTGAGGTTGCAGCTGGGGCTGCCCACGCTCACCGTCGCCGAGCCGTTCCACCAGTTGCACTGGACGAAGGCGCGGGCCGCCGAGTCCATGGCCGCCAGCTTCTCCTTCTGGCCGTAGTCGGCCCAGACGTCCGGGGTCCGGCTGGAGCAGTTGGCCCAGCCGACGTAGGACATCTCGTAGGTGCCGGCGGGCAGGGAGAGGCTGATGCCGCGGTAGCCGCTGACCTCGCTGCCGAGGTCGGCCCCGGCGGACCAGGTCAGACCGGGCAGGGTGCCGCGGACCTGGGCGCAGGAGGTGCCCGCGATGTAAGCGGCGCTGAACTCCAGGACCCCGGCCGACGGGCTGCGCAGCGGCGCGGTGTTGACGACGGGCTGGGTGTCGTCACCGCCGTCGTCGGCGGTGCCGTCGTCGGCGTTGCCGTCGTCGCAGTTCTCGACCGA
>CAYPMU010000106.1:0-4834 GCA_964411975.1 uncultured Gammaproteobacteria bacterium
GGCCGTGGTTCTGCAAGGATGATCTGGAGAAGCGCCGCCTGGAGATGGAAGCCCAGCGCCAGCAGGGTCCGGCTCCGGCCGCGCCCGCGCGTCCGCCGGCCCGTCCGGCCGCCCCGCCTGCCGGCTGGCCGGGGCAGACGCCTGCCAGGCCGGCTCCGGCCATGGGCCGTTCCGCCGGCTCCGGCGCGTCCGCCGGTCGTCCGGCCCAGCGGCCAGGCGCGGCGGCGTAGCGTCCGGCCCCGCGCCCGTTGCCGGTCAAAGCCCCGGCCGCGCCGGCCACTCTGGTCGGCCCGGAGGTCAAGCCGGTGTCGTTGTCGGCTTTGTTCGGGATGAAGCTGGACGAGAACAAGGAACCTGAGGTCATCGAGGAGGCGGATGACGGGGCGGAGGACGCGGCCAAGGAAGCTCCTAAACGCGACCTGCCGCTGCAGCCCGTGGCCGGAGCCGGACTGGTCGAGATCGGACCGTCCAAAACGCCGCGTCGCGAGCCGCAGTCGCGGCCCGAGCGGCAAGCGGCGGCCAGACCGCCGGAACAGCCTGGCGCCGCTAAAGCTTCCCCATCTGCTAAAACTTCCCCCTCTGCTGAGGCTTCCCCCTTCGCTAAAGCTCCGGGGGACAAGCCGGGGGACAGGTCGGGGGACAAGCCGGCGGCCAAACCGCCAGCGTCCCGACCGGCGCCGCGTTTGGCGTCGGACGCGGCCAGAGACGCGCGGCACGACCGCGGCTCGAGCCGCCCCGAGGCGCGCACCGAAAAGCCGGCTCCCGAAGCTGCCAAGAAAGAGGACCAGACTTCCGTCAGCCGGCCTCCGGCAGCGTCCGTTCCGGACCGTCCGGAACCGCCTCCCTCCGCTGAAGTTTCTGGGGACAAGCCGGGGGACAAGCCGGCGGCGTCGCCTGCCGCTTCCGGCGCCAAGCCGATAAGACCCGGCGAGGTCATCAAATTCTGACATGGAACAGGAATGTCCAATCTGCCCTGAACCGAACCGCTCGCTGATCTTCGTATTGGGCGCGGTCTTCATGATCTTCGTCGGACTGATGCTGTGGCGCCTGGAACTGGGCCGGCTCTCCGACGCCGAGAGCTCCAGGGAAACGGCCGCCATCGAGCTGCGCCAACGGCTTCTGGAGGAGAAGATGGCCGGCATCGCGGCCAGCAATCTCAGTGACATCGCCGCTCTGGACCAGCGCATCGGCGATCTCACGGAAAGGCAGAAGCTGACCCTGCCGGCCGGACCGGGCGTCCGCCGCGGCGATTCGGACTTACCGATGGAGGACCTGATGAAAGCCGTGGTCCAGCTGGTCTGCATCGACAACGTCAACAAAGAGGTCTATTACACCGGTTCGGGCACGGTCGTGGACAAAGCCGGCACGGTCGTGACCAATCAGCACATCCTGCGCAGCGACGACGGGTCGATCATCCGCTTCTGCGGCATCGGCTTCACTTCCGACCTGCATGACCCGCCGCGCATCGAGTTCGTGGCCGCCTCGCGCGCCATCCACCGGTCCACCGACCTGGCCATTCTGCAGATCATCGGCCGCCTGGACGGGGACAAGCTGCCGGCGGAATATCCCGCCGTGGCCATGGACCAGGCCGCCCTGTCCTCGACCGGTCTCAATTTGGGCGACGTCATCTATATCGGCGGTTATCCGGGTATCGGCGCCGACACTTTCACCTTCACCGAGGGCGTGGTCAGCGGCCGGGTGGGCGCCGATCTGATCAAGACCTCGGCCCTGATCGACAGCGGCACTTCCGGAGGCGCGGCCTTCAACTCCGCCGGCCAGTATGTCGGCGTGCCGACGGCGGCGGTCCGCGGCGAGATCGGCGGCAGCATGGGTTACCTCATCAGCGCCGAGGTCGTCGACCGTTTCCTCGTCGACTACTACGCCAACATCAACCTGCTGCCGGAGGCCGGGCAGCCGTGAAGCGCCGCCGTCTATGCCGCAGCAGGTTGAATTCATGACCAAGGACGGTGTCCGTATCGCCGGCCTTTTTTATTCCGGCTGCGTCGGCGGGCCGGCGGCCTTGCTCCTGCACATGATGCCGGCGACCAAGGAAAGCTGGGACCGGTTCGCCCGCCGGCTGGCCAAGTCCGGGTTCGCCGTGCTGGCCATCGACCTGCGCGGCCACGGCGAGAGCCGGCAGGCCGGCGACGGGCGGCGTCTGGACTACAAGCTGTTCGAGGACCGCGACCACCAGGACAAGATCAAGGACGTCGAGGCCGCCGCCGCTTGGCTGGCCGAACGCCAGGCCCCGCTCAAGCGCCTGGTCGTTGTCGGCGCCTCCATCGGCGCCAACCTGGCCATCGCTTACGCCGCCGCGCATCCCGGCGTCGCCGCGACCGCGGCCCTGTCGCCGGGCCTGGATTACCGCGGGGTCACCACGCCGGACAAGGTCAGGAAGATGGCGCCCGGGCAACCGCTGTTCCTGGCCGCCAGTTCCGAGGACGAACTCTCCTTCAAGACCGACCGGGAATTGGCCCAACTCAAGCCCGACGCGGTCGTCAGGGAATATGGCGGCGCCGGACACGGCACCAGCATGTTCGATGCCCGGCCGGAGCTGATGGAAGAATTGGCCGCCTGGCTCGAGGAAAAAACGGCGTAAGCGGCCGCTGCCGCCGCGCCGCCGCGTTTCATCATATGTCCGCATTCATCAGGGTCGTCACCGGCGGTTCGCCGCGCGACATCGGTCACGACGTCGGCCGGGCCACGGCCGGCATCTTGCGCGAACTGCTGGCGGCCAACCCCGCCTTTTTCCGGCGCCAGACCAAAAAGGATTTCGGTTTCCTCCGGCGCCAGGCCTGGCAGGGATTTTTCCCTTTCGTCCGGAGGCTGTATCCCGATTACGTCGAGGAGCTGCGCGGCATGGCCGAGGGCGCGGGCGTCGACTTCCCGGACCTGTTCGTCATTTCGGCCGAAGAGGAGCTCCTGGACCGCTGGGGCGGCTGGGACAAATGTTCGAGCGCCGCCGTCCGCGGCCGCGACGGGCTGTACCTGATCCACAACGAGGACTATATCGGCCGTTACGAGGGCCGGCTGGTGCTGATCGACGCGGCGCCCCGGGGACGGCCGGCTTTCCTCAGCCTGGGTTATCCCGGGACCCTGGCCGGATCGTCCTGCGGGCTCAACGACCGCGGCCTGGCCATGAGCGGCAACTCCCTGCGTTTCCTGCCGCGCCGCCGCGGCATACCCAAGAATTTCGTGCTGCGCGACGTGCTGGCGGCCAAGGACCTCCGCCAGGCCTATCGGAGGATGGCCGTCCAGCCGCGGCTGGCCGGTAACAACATCATGGTCGTTTCGTCCGGCGAGGGCCGGGCCGCCTACATCGAGGCCGCGCCGCGGCAGACGGTGCTGGTCGAACTTGGCGCCGCCCGGCACCTGGCGAACACCAACCATATCCTGTCCAAGGACGTTAGACGCCGCGGCGAAGATCCGACGGCATATTCTTTCCGCCGGCTGACCGGGCTCAACGCCCTGCTCGACCGCCGCCGCGCGGCGCCGACCGCGTCCGGCCTGAAAAAGGTGTTGTCTTCGCCGGAGTTCGGCCTGTGTTACCACGGCCGCGGCGCGGAAACGCCGACGACGCTGGCCTCGATCGTCATGGATCCGCGCCGGCGGCGGATGTTCGTCGCCCGCCGCGCCGGGTCCGCTTCGCGCTACCGCGAATACCGGATCACGGCGCGCCGATAATAAGCCCGATCAAGCGGGCTGGACGGCCCGTTTTTATTGTGGATAACTATTGGCGGACTATGGTGTAACATTGTCCCGTCCTTTCCAGTCAGGAGGCCGAAAATGAAGAACGAGTTCTTTGAAAATAATGCCGCCAGGCTGCTGCACGATTTCGACGCCGAGAGCCGGCGCAAGCAGCTGCCCGACCGCCCCTTCATGATCGAGCTGTTCGGCACGCCCAAGTCCGGCAAGAGCACGATGAAGGAGATGCTCAAGCATTTCTTCCGCCGCAACGGTTGGAACGTGTCCACGCCGACCGAGGGCGCCGAAGTGGTCGAACTGCCGCGCGACGAGCCGCAGTACAACTTCCAGACCTGCGAGTACGCGCTGTCCGCGGCCCGCGACCGTTCCTATAACGGCCGGTTCCACCTGGTCATCTTCGACCGCGCCATCTTCGACGGCGTCGTCCGCATGGAGTACTACCGGGAGAAGGGGATCATCACGCCCGAACAGCAGGCGCTGATCGAGGGCTACTACCTGCTGCCCTGGAACCGCCGGCTGTTCGACGCGCATATCTGCCTGGTGGCCGACCCCGAGGTCGCCATCCGTCGCGAGCTGGCCCGCGCCCTGACCAAGAAGCATGGCGAGACCATGAACCCGCAGACGCTGCAGAAGCTGCTCGACGCCCACGCTCGGGTCTGGCAGCGCCTCGGCTGCCACGACGATCCGGCCATGTGCTGGCACGACTCCTCGCGGGAGAATGAGGCCCAGACGGCCAAGGGCATCCTTCAGTCCCTGTTCGAGGCCTTCGACCGCCGGTTGCAGGCCGCCGACCGCTAGGCTGCCGCCCGTTTCTACGGGCGGTTTTTTATTTGTGCGCAGCACACCTTGCGGAAGACTCGTCGTCCTTTCGCGAGGCCGGGCCGACAGAATTGTCGGCCCCCGCAGGCCGAGCGCAACAGTCACAGCAAGACGGCATTTGTACGAGGCTGCAGGCGGCGCCGGCGAGCGCACCGCTTTCTGCCGACCGTTCGTAGGTCGGCAAAAGCGGTGCCGAGCGAGGCGCCAGGACCAGCAGTTATTGGTTGGTGATAGGTAGGCGTTCAGTAAACAAGAAATGAGCCTCACGGCTCATTAAAATTTCGGCGAGAACAACGCAGCGTTATTTGGT
>CAYPMU010000107.1:0-4738 GCA_964411975.1 uncultured Gammaproteobacteria bacterium
CCCGTGGGGTGCGCAGCGACAGGACCCGCAGCCGGTCGTCGGTAACTTCTCGACTCGGCCTTTGGCCTCGCTCGAAGAAAATCAAAAACCCGGCCGTGAGGCCGGGTTTAAAAATGTCATCGATCAAATCCCGCGAAGCGACGGACGGTCATTCCGCTACCGACCCCCTCGCTTGGAGCGCCTGCGGCTTACCCCAACATCTGATGACGCCCTCGCCTGCCGCCCGCAGGGATTCCGTCGCCGCAAGGAACCGGCATCTATTCGGCGACTACACCTTCCACTCCCCATGATGCCCGGCCAGGAGCTTTTCGGCGGCCAGCGGATCGGCCATCAGTTCCTTGACCACGGTCTCCATGTGCATGCCGCGCGAACCTTTGATCAGCACGACGTCACCCTGCTTCATCCGCTGCTGCACGAACCGGCCGGCCTCGTCGTTCGAGGCGAAATGGAAGACCCGGTCGGCCGGAGCGCCGGCGGCCGCGGCCGCCTTGGCCGCGTCCCCCATCCGCTCGCCGACGAAGACCAGGATGTCGACGCCGCACTCGACGGCCTTGCGTCCGACCTCCTCGTGGCCGGCGACCGACAAGGCGCCGAGCTCCAGCATGTCGCCGAGCACGGCGAACTTGCGCCGCTCGCCGTCGGCGGGGATGTCGCGCAGTATCTCCAGGGCGGCCTTGGCCGACTTGGGCGAGGAGTTGTAGGAATCGTCGATGAGCAACGTGCGCTTGATGCCGGCTATGGACCGGGTCCGTCCCGGCGGCGGCTCGTATTTCCGCAGGCCGTCGGCGATCTCGACCAGGTTCATCCCCTTGACCAGGCCCACGGCCGTGGCCGCCAGCGCGGCGTAGACCGCCTGCCGGCCGAGCACGTTGGGCAGGAAGACGGGAATGGTGCTGCCTTCGGCCGAGAGCTTGAAACGGATGCCGCAGCCGCCCTCGGCGTCGAAAGCGTAATTCATGGAGAACTCCAGCGCCCGGACGTCGGCCGACTCGTGGAAGCCGAAACTCAGCACCGGGCACTTGACCTTGTCCTTGACGGCCCAGACCCGCTCGTCGTCGCGGTTAAGCACGGCCCGTCCTTCCTTCGGCAACCGCAGCACCAGGACCTGTTTTTCCCGGGCCACGTTCTCCACCGAACCGAAATTCTCGGCATGAGACTCGCCGACCGCGGTGATCACGCCGATGGACGGCGGCGCGATGTTGATCAGGTAAGAGATGTCGCCCGGATGGTCGGCCGCCATCTCCAGCACCAGGATCTTGGGATAATCCTTGATCTTGAAAAGCGAACGCCACCAACCGCGGCACAGGATGGAGAGCCATTGCCAGGCCGAACGTCCGCCCGAAGGCAGGCCGAGCACGGCCAGCGGCAGGCCCAGTTCGGTGTTGTAATTCTTCGGGCTGACCCGGACCTCGAATTTCGCCTGCAGGACGGCGCCGATGGCCTGCTTGGCCGAACTCTTGCCGACCGAACCGGTGATGCCGATGATCTCCGGCGCCTCGCGGCGCAGGATCTTCCTGGCCAGGACGGCCAGACGGCGCTGAACGAATTTCTTCATAGAGTGGATATCCCCCGTCCGGTCCGGCGCCTGGGCTTATTTCCGGATGATCCGGTCCGGCGGGATGCGCATATATTGTAGCAAAAACCCGGCGATATCGCCAAAAAGCGGCGCCGCCGACGATTCGGCGAACTTGACGTCCTGGGGCCGGTCGATCTTGGTCAGCATGACGAAAGCCGGATCGTCGACCGGCGCGTAACCCACGAAGGAGCCGATGAAGGCGTCCGGCTCGTAGCCCTGGCCGTCGCCGCGGGCGATCTGGGCGGTACCGGTCTTGCCGGCGACGTAATAGCCCGGAACGCCGGCCCGCGCGCCGTGGCCGCTCTCGACCACGTTGACCAGCATGCCGCCGATCAGCGTCGAGGCCCGCTTGGTGATGACCTGCCGGACGACCGTCGGTTCGGTCCGGACGGCCTCGCCGCCGCCCCTCCGGACCTCGGCGACGACGTAGGGGCGCATCAGCTTGCCGCCGTTGGCCAGGGCGCCGTACGCGGCCACGACCTGCAGCGGCGTGACGCTGATCCCCTGCCCGAACGAGCCGGTGGCGCTCCAGATATCGCCGCTCTTGCGCAGCGAGGAGATGTTGCCGCCCGTCTCCGAGTCCAGTTCAATGCCGGTCGGCCGGCCGAAACCGAAATTCTCGACGTACTTGAGGAAGTCCTCGTTCCCCAGCTGACGGGCGGCGAAGATAGCGCCGGTGTTCAGCGACTTCTCCAGGACCTGGGTCATGGTCTGCCAACCGTTGGCCTTGCCGTCGGAGTTGCGGATGGTGAACGGGCCGATGACCATCTGGCCTTCGTCGTGGTAGACGGTGTTGGGCAGGACCTTGCCGGCGTCCAGGGCCGCGGCCATGGTGACCGGCTTGAAGATCGAGCCTGGCTCGTAGGAATAGAAAATGGCGGGGTTGTTGTAGACGCCCATGTCGACGGCGGCGGAAAAGTCGTTGGGGTCGAAATCGGGCGCGCTGCACATGGCGATGACCGCCCCGGTCCGGGGGTCCATGATCACGACGGTGCCGCCGGAAGCGCCGTGCCGGGCCACGGCGGCCTTCAGTTTTTCGCAGACGACATACTGGATGTTGCGGTCGATGGTCAGAGTGAGTTCGGCGCCGTCGACGGCCGGACGGAAGTTGCGTTCGGCCGAACCGATCCAGCGGCCGACCGGGTCCTTTTCCGCCGCCAGGTAGCCCTGCTCGCCGGTCAATTCCTGGTTCCAGCGGCCCTCGATGCCGTAGCGGCCGACCTTCTCCCCGTTCTCCCTGGAACCGACGAAGCCCACGACCTGGCCGGAAGCGCTGTTGTCCGGATAGAAGCGGTACTGTTCGCGGGCGAAACCGATGCCCGGCAGTTCCAGGGCGCGCACCCGGTCGGCCACGTTCTCGGGCACCTTGCGCTTGAGCGGTTCGTAGGGGTCGGTCCTGTCGGCCAGCCGTCCCAGCAGCTCGGACTCTTCCATTTCCAGCAGCGGCGCCAGCTGCCGGGCCGTCGCCGCCGGGTCGTCCACGGCGCGATTGTCCGAGTAGACCAGGGACAGGCTTTTGTTGACGGCGGCCGGGAAGCGGCCGTCCTCCGATTTGGGATCGCTCAGGTAGATCGCGCCCCGGGCCGGGAACAGCCGCTCGAAGATGCTGTGCTGATCGGAGGCCAAGGCGGCGTAGAAATCATGGGTCAGCACCTGGAGGACGAACAGCCGGGCGGCGATGGCGCACAGAAACAACAAAATGACCGCCCGGAACAGTACCAAGCGGCCATCGACCGTGGATCGCCTTTTTTTCTGATTCACAGCCCGGGACAAGAGACGGATGCCGACCATACAGACCGTTATGACCGTCAGCGGCTGTTGAAGGGCAGCCCGAAATCGAACAGCCGCCCGGGACCGTTGGGGTCCATGCCGGCGTTGACCTCGTCGCCGTCCTTGGCGCCGTCGCCGTCGGTGTCCGGATCCCTGGGATCGGTGCCGTAGAAGGATTCCAGGGCGTCGGACAGGTTATCCTTGTCCTGGTCGCCCTCTCCGGCCGTCGGCATCATCACCGGCAGGCCCCGCGGCCCGGCGGTCTCCTCGGCCGGGCGCAGCGTCGCCTTGCCGGCGAGCGGCAGGTGTTCCATGGCGCTGGGCAGCAGCGACCGCAGGATCTCATCGATGTTCTCCACTCCGGGCGGCGCCTCTCCCGGCGCCAGTTTGGCGTTATACTTGCCGAAATTCAGGGTCAGCGACAGGACGCCGTCGCGGACGCCGTCGTCATAGCGGAACCGCAGCCGCATCCGGTACAAATAATAGTCCTGCTTGCCGATCCAGACCTCGCCGTCCTCGGGCGTGACGTTGGCGAAGAAAGTATCGAGGAAATCCCGCTCCTTGGCGGTCAGTTCGCGTCCCAGGCGCAACCCCTCGGACTCGATGATGAAATGCTTGATATACAGGATCTCCGGACGGACCTGATAATGATGGGCGGCCACGCCGCCGATGGTCTCGGACCTCAGCTTGCTGACGAACCTCAAAAAAGGAGTGGTGCGGAACTGCTCGACCAGGTACTGACGGTCGAACTCGTCGAGCTGCCGGCCCGGCGCGCCGAAGAACGGCGAATCGATGCTGCGGCGCAGGCGCTCGGTGTCGAAACTCAGCCACTTGCCGCGGTAGGCTGCCAGCTTGACCGCCCCCAGGTCGGCGGGCAGTTCGGAAAAATTCAGGAAATCGGTCGCGTCCCGGCGGCGGAACTCGCCGGCAAAATCCAGACGGGGGTCCTCGGCGCCGGCCGTCAGCCGGAAATCCTGGCGCAGGCACTCGTTCATCTCGTCGGACACGTCGACCGGACCGTGGCTTTCGAAGCCCATGGCCTCGCGGTATTTCTTGACCGAGCCGTCGTCGGCCTTGGCCAGGCGCCAGCCCTCGTAGCGGGCCGTCAGGTCCAGGTTGAAGCTTTTGGCCCGGACCGTGCGCCACTGCATGATGCGGATGATCTCCCCCGACTGCGGCAGCAGCACCAGGGTCAGGCCGGCCATGGCGACGGCAACGCAGGAGATGATGATCATCAGCAGGACGTAGACGTTGGTGTACCACTTCTTCGAAGCCATACTCGGTCGGAGTTCATTCGACGTATTTGCGGCCGCGCAGCTTGTCCGGCAGGTAGGTCTGGGCACGGGCCGCGGCCTGCCGCCGGTCGTCGCCGGCGGCGTCCGGATTGTAGAC
>CAYPMU010000108.1:0-4654 GCA_964411975.1 uncultured Gammaproteobacteria bacterium
CCGTGGCCGTGCTGCCGATCGACCGCGAGCGCCGCCTGCTTTACCTGATCGAACCGCCGCGGCATGCCATGGTCTTCGTCAAGACGGCGGCCGGGGCCCGGACCGTCAAAAAGCTGCTCGGAACCGGCGGGACCGCCGGCGGATTCAGCGCCGCCGCCGGCAACGTGCTGACGCACGAGGTCTGCGCCGGTATGATCGACGGCGACGAGTCCCCCGAGCAGGCCGCCATCCGCGAATTGCGCGAAGAGACCGGGATCATCGTCGGCCGCCGCGACCTGGAGCCGGTGAAAAAATTCTTCCTGAGCGTCGGCGGCTGCACGGAGACCATCACCGGCTACTTCGCCGGCGTCGACGGCTCGACCGCGTCCGGATCGGCCTGCGGCGACGGAGACGAAACCATCACCGTCTGGCAATACGGCTGGGACGAGGCTTTCGATCTGGCGCGGACCGGTCGGATCGAATCGGCCACGGCTTTGGTGCTGCTCCAAGCCCTGGAATTGCGCGAGGGCGGATCAATGTAGGCCCTCACCAGCGTCGATAACCTGAGAATTCAGCTTAAACAAGCTGATTTTTTTGTTAATCCCTATTGACAAAATACGCAAAAAATGCTTTAATTACCGGTCGCAGATCAGAGGGCGCCGGCATGTCGCCGCGTCGCCCGCATAGTCCTTTAACAATTATGAACAGAAAGGGGATTGTCATGAATCTCAAAGATTTCAGACGGTTCCTGGATAACCACGCCCGAGATAAGAAACTGCTCGGTCCCGCACTGAGGCATATCGGCGCGTTCGCCCGAATCGTTGTTCGCAAGACCTACGACCTGAGCACCGCCGCCCAGGCCGATCTCAAGGAGATAGCCGGTGCCATCGCCGCGGTCACCGGCCAGCCGGTCAAGAAGATCATCCTGGTCTCCGCCGCCTCGCCCGATCCGGCCCTGACCCCGGGCCGCGGCGGCTTCGACGCCCAGACGCTCTGGCGCGGCATCGGCGCCACCCTCTGGGACAACCTGCATTCCAAACACAAACTCACCCTCTGGGACGGCTTCGGCTCCGACAGCCGCAAGGGCCACGAGATCGGCAACGAACTCTGGCTGCGGCTCGAGGCGCTCATCGGCCGCGACATCCAAGCCGTCTTCGCCGCGAGCGCGATCAAGGGCCGGCTCGGCTACGAGCTGAGCGAAGCTTGCCAGAAGCATCTTTGGTACAGCCTGTTCTACTTCGTCGGCTTCTGCCTGAACGGCGCCGTCGAACGGATCCAGCGCCTGGCCGGCCTGATGAAGCTCCTGCCCCGGGCCATCCCGCTCGGCGAAAAACGGGACGAACCAGGGACCTGGTACGTGGTCGTCGCCTGAACTCCCCTCCTCCTAAAGCCGCCCCGCACTGCTGCGGGGCGGCTTTTCTATTCGGCCGGCGGCCGGCGCGCCGGACCGCCAGAAAACAAAAAGACCCCCGACCGGACGTTCGAGACGCTGTTACTTCTTCGGTTCCCATTCGGGACAACGGCAGGTCACCAGGACCAGTCCCGAACGGCGGCCGATCCGGCTCAGGGCTTCGGCCATGTGGCACTGCTGCCGCCGGCCCGGACAGTACTTCTGACAACCGAGACACAAGCACTGTTCCTCGCGGACGGCTTCCAGCGCCGTGCTGGTCACCGCATCCAGCCCGTCAGTGCGGCGCCGCTCGACGGCCACCCGGCTGCTGGACGAAGGTTGCCAGACCGGACAACGGCTGACGGCGACGCGCAGGTCGTTCTCGGCGCAAAGCTCCAGCAGCCGCCGTTCCGCCGGACAGCCGTCATCGGTCCCGCCGCGCGCGCCCTGGCAATTGAGACAAAGGTCGTACAGGCGGCGCAAGGGCTCGGTTTCCATGTTGGTCCACGCCCAGTACCCGCCTTTTTCCGCAAGGATCGCCAGGATCTTTTTGATCATCTGACCTCCCACGGCCGTGAGATCCGCGTCCGAGAACGCGATCGCCGCGGCCGGCAAAAAGACCAGTCGACTTTAGGCCGCGAGGCGGCTTAAGTCAATACTGGCATCCGCAGGCGCTGACCGCGCCTGATCCGTTTGACTTAGCCCCGGGGCTCTGATACGAAAAAAACATGTCTACCATAGGAGGTGGATGATGACGGATAGGAAGGATCGGATTCTGCGCCAACTCCTGGCGACCGCGCTCTTTGCACCGCTGACGACCGGACTCGTCTCCTGCGCCGCCGCCGCGCCCAAGCCAGCGGTGATGCCGCGCCATCTGCTGCATTCACCCTGCGCCCAGGCCCGTTCTTTACCCGGCGATCCGGAGGTCGACCCCATTCTCTTCGCCGGCTGCGACGACGCGGCCCGCACCGAGTTCCTCCGCAGTAATATCGGGGCCACGGTCCTGATCCGCGTCGCCAGCTTCGACGAGACCGGGGACCGGCTCAAGTACGCCGGCGGCACCGGGACGGTCATCGACGCCGACGGCACGGTCGTGACCGCTTACCACGTAGTCGACGACGCCGAGTTCGTGGTGGTCACGCTTCAGGAGTTGAGCCCCAACGGACAAGGCGTGCGGCGACTGCGCGACATCCCCATGCGGGTCGCCGCCGTGTCGCCGGAGAACGACGCCGCCTTGCTGCGGCCGAGCCGTGTCGCGGCCCTGCCCGCGCCGATGGTCCTGTGCCGGCACCGCCTGCCGGCCGAGAACGACGTGCTCTGGCACTTCGGCCGGACCACGACCTGGGCGGCCGGCAAGGTGGCCAACGTCAACGTCCGGGCCAACGGCGTGAGCGTCATGGAGGTCGACGTGCGCATCAACTTCGGCGACTCCGGCGGTCCGCTGGTCAACGCCGCCGGCCAGCTGGTCGGCATCACGCTGTCGATGTCGGACACGAATACGATGTATTTCGTCCCCATCGACCAGGCGCTCAAGGCGCTCAAGTACGAGGGCGGCGCCGACGCCTGCCCCGAGTGATATCAAAACACCCCGGTCCTCGGGGTGTTTCTTTAATTAATGCGCGGGGCGCGCCGACGGGCGCGAAAAAGCGGTCAGCGGGTTTCGTCGTCGAAGAACAGGCGGTCGACGGTGGTCCGCAGCGCCACCGCCACGTCGTGGGCCAGCTTGAGCGACGGGTTGTATTTCCCCTGTTCCAGAAAAACGACCGTCTCCCGCCTGACGCCGGACTTGATCGCCAGCTCCTCCTGGGTGATGCCCAGTTTCGTCCGGAATTCTCTGATGCGGTTCCTCATAGGCGTCGTTACTCGGTCCCGACCTGAATGCGTCCGCACTCGCCCTCGGCCGCGGCCGCCAGATCGATCACGTCATCGATCCGCGGTTCCTCCGTTTCCAGGCGCCGGCCGGTCACGAGCACCAGGCCGACCTTACGGGCGTGCGTTTGCCATAGTTTTTCCACCAGACAGCGGTTAACGAGATCGACCGCCTCCTCCCAGGATATGGCCTGGCCGTCGGTCCGGTACCTGTTCAAGGCCGCCGCCCGTCCGGTGATCTGCTCATACCAACCGCGGCCGATGTCCATCGCCCGGCAGGCCTCGGCGCTCTGGCAGGAGATCGAGCTGCACTCCGGACACGGCGGACAGATGACGCATTCGGCCGGACAGGCGTCCGGCGGATGGGTCGAGCATTGGCCGACGGCGCTCTGGCGGAAACGCAGGGCGGCGACCACTGATCGCGCCTCCGCCTCGAGCCGCGCAAAAACGGCGCGGTCCTGCTCGCCAAGCGCGTACTCATCGGCCGTCGGGCGGACCGCGGTGACGACGTAACGTTCGTTGCGCAAGACCACGTCCTGGTCCAGCCACGGTTCAACGTCATTGCCGACGTCGTCAGGATAGATGGTCAGTTTCAACAGCAGCGGCCGGCCGCCGCCGGCGGCCTTGTGGTGAAAACGGATCTCGCGGTAACTCCGCGTCCGGTCGGCTTCGATCCACGTCAGGTCGCGCCAGGACTCCGGATAGGAGACCTCGAGACCGCTCGGTCCGTCATGGAAAAAATACGGCGTGCCGTCGATGCCAGCCGCGTCCGGCATCGGACGCGAAGGCCGGCCTTGCCTGATCCACTGCCCTTTCACGCACGACCAGGCGCCCTCGCCGGCGAAAAAACGGATGCCGGCGACAGCGAGGACGGCGGCCAGCGCCAGAATGAAAATGACGTACTTGGTCTTAACCCCCCTTGAAACCGCCTTTTGGAAATATCGGAACAGGAACGCATATAAGAGCATCAGGACGCAGGTGGCGTAGGCCAGGACCACGGCGACGGTCTCGAAGGCCGGATCACGGTCGCGATTGGCGAACAATACCAGCATCGCGACGACCGTGATCCAGGCGTAGATCTGCATCGCGTGCAATGCCGCCCGGCCGCCGGTCTGCCAGTCGCGTTCGTCGGCGACGACCTCCTTGACCCGGCGTCGCAGTAAGAGCAATGCCAGCCAGGCGACGATGAGCGCGGCTATCGGCGGCAGATACGCGTTCAAGGCTACGGAGCGCGCGAAAACCGCCGCCAGGACGGCTACGATGAGTAATTTCAGCCCCTGATATTGCCGCAGGGTCATAGGCTATAGTTAGAAATATTTAACATATCTTGATGTTATATAATTCTAACATCGATGTCAAGTGCGCGCCTGGTGGCGCCCAAAAATAGCGCGGTCAGGCGCTATTTTTTCCGTGGTC
>CAYPMU010000109.1:0-4651 GCA_964411975.1 uncultured Gammaproteobacteria bacterium
CCGTCGAGTAGCGCCTGAAGAAGCTCGGCAACGGCCAGCTGGCCCTGCTCGAGAACATCCGTTTCTACGAACAGGAAGAGGCCAATGATCCGGAGTTCGCCGCCCGGCTGGCCTCGCTCGCCGACGTCTTCGTCAATGACGCGTTCGCCGCGGCCCATCGCGCCCACGCTTCCACCGCCGGCGTGACCAAACACCTCAAGAGCGTCGCCGGCCTGCTGCTGGAGAAGGAGATCAAGAGCCTGGACCGGGCGCTGCGCAAGCCGGCGCGGCCGTTCTTCGTGCTCATGGGCGGCGCCAAGATCTCTTCGAAGCTGCCGACGCTGGTCAAGATGCTGCGCGTGGCCAACAAGGTCTTCATCGGCGGCGGCATCGCCAACAATTTCTTCAAGGCCAAGGGTTATGAGACCGGCCGGTCGCTGGTGTCCGCCGAGGAGGTCAAATTGGCCCGCAAGCTGCTGAAGAACAAGAAACTGGTCCTGCCCAGCGACGTCATCGCGGCCACTTCGCTCGACGCCGACAAGGCCAAGGTCCGCGTCTGCCTGCCGCAGGAGGTCAGGAAGAACGAGTACATCGTCGACATCGGCACGTCCTCCATGCGGCACTTCGCGCTGGAACTGAAGAAGGCCCAGACGCTGGTCTGGAACGGCCCGGTCGGACTGTTCGAGACCAAAAAGTTCAGCCACGGGTCGGTCATCCTCGGCCGGGTCATCGCCTCACGCTCCAAAGGCAAGGCCTTCGGCGTGGTCGGCGGCGGCGAGACCATCGCCTGCCTGGAACAGACGGGCATGGCCGAATATGTCGACCATGTTTCGACCGGCGGCGGCGCCATGCTCGAATATCTGTCCGGCGCGGTCCTGCCGGGGATCAAGCCCTTATTAAAGAAATAAGAAGGATCAAGCCCAAATATGCACATGCATCACGATATCGTCCAACACGGGGGAGGCTGCGCCTGCGGCGGCCATGAACAACAGCAGCACGAGTGCGCCTGCGGCGGCCATGAAGAGCAGCAAGGCGGCGCCTGCGCCTGCGGCGGCCACGGATCGGCCGAGGCCGAACCCAAGGAGAATTGTTGCGGACATTGTCATTAAACTTTTCATTTATGAACACGCAGAATGATCGTGAACTGAGCGGCAGCGCACCCGCGGCCCCGGCTTGCTGCTGGCCCGGCGCCCGCCACAAGCCCTGGCCGATGGTGGTCTTGCTGGCCCTGGTCCTGTTCATGCTGGCCGCATGGCTCGGGCTCAAGGCCCGCAACGTCGCCAAAGAGTACCGGTTCATCGGCATCCCGATCGAAAGTCACACCATCACCGTGGCCGGCGAGGGCCGGGTGACGACCATGCCGGACATCGCCAAGGTCCAGCTGGGAACGATCATCGAAAAAACGACGGTGAAGGCGGCCCAGGCGGAGAACACGCGCATCATGAATGCGCTCAACGAGCAGCTGGCCGCGGCCGGCGTGGCCAAGACCGACGTCCAGACCGCCAACTATTCGATCCAGCCGGCCTATGACTGGGACGACGGCCGGCAGCGGCTGCGCGGCTATCAGGTGACGCAGAACCTCCGGGTCAAAGTTCGCGACCTGGACAAGGTCGGCGAGATCCTCGGCTCGGCCGGCGAGCTGGGCGTCAACCAGGTGGGCGGCATCGAGTTCACCGTGGACGAACCGGAGGTCGTCAAACAGCAGGCCCGGGTCAAGGCCCTGGCCAACGCCAAAGCCAAGGCCGAGGCGCTGTCGCAGGTCGTCGGCGTCGAGCTGGTCCGCGTCATCTCCTTCAACGAGAACGTCTACGAACCGATCTATAACGCGCCCTACTTCGACAAGGCCATGGGCATGGGCGGCGCCGGCGAGGCCGCGCCGAGCATCGAGCCCGGCAGCGCCGAGTTCGTGGTCAATGCCAACGTCACTTACGAGATCAGATAATCCATGGGGCCCGGCCGTTCGGGCCGCCGGCTTCCGTTCAGCCATAAAGCACGCACCGCTTATGTCCAACAAGATCAAAGATATCCGCGCCAGGGAGATCCTGGATTCGCGCGGCAATCCGACCGTCAGCGTCACCATCGAGGTCGAGGGCGGCGTTCTGGGCGCCGCTTCGGTCCCGTCAGGCGCCTCGACCGGCGTCCATGAGGCGCTGGAGCTGCGCGACGGCGACAAGAAACGCTACGAGGGGAAGGGAGTGCTCAAGGCCGTGGAGAACGTCAACACGCTGATCCGCAAGAAGCTGGTCGGCATGGACGTGACCCAGCAGCGCAAGCTCGACGACGCCATGCTGCACCTGGACAACACCGAGAACAAGTCCAAGCTGGGGGCCAACGCCATCCTCGGCGTGTCCCTGGCCGCCGCCCGCGCCGGCGCCGCGGTCCGCGGCCTGCCGCTGTACGCCTACCTGCGCGAGGCTTTCGGCGTCGCTCGCAAGGATTTCCCGATGCCGCTGCCGATGATGAACATCCTGAACGGCGGGGCGCACGCTAATTTCGCCATCGATTTCCAGGAGTGCATGGTCATCCCTAAGATGAAGAAGTTCAGCGAGCGGGTCCGCGCCGGCGCCGAGATCTTCCACGCTCTGGGCCGCCTGCTCAAGAAGAACGGCCACGTCACTTCGGTCGGCGATGAGGGAGGATACGCCCCGCACCTGGATTCCAACGAGCGGGCTTTCATGCTCATTCTCGACGCCATCGAGGACGCCGGTTACGCCCCGGGCAAGGACGTCGCCCTGGGCATGGACGTCGCCGCTTCGGAATTTTACGACGAAGACAAGCGGGCCTATGCCCTGAACGTCGAGAAGAAGGTATTGGCTCCGGCCGAACTCATCCGGCTTTACGAGAGGTGGCTGGCCAAGTACCCGATCCTGCTGATCGAGGACGGCCTGGCCGAGGACGACTGGGACAACTGGCAGACGCTCACCCAGAAGCTGGGCAAGAAATTGACGCTCATCGGCGACGACCTGTTCGTCACCAGCGTCAAGCGGCTGGAGATGGGCATCAACCGCAAGGTGGCCAACGCCATCCTGATCAAGGTCAACCAGATCGGCTCGCTGTCCGAGACCGTCGACGCCATCCTCATGGCCCAGGAGCACGGGTACAAGGTGGCCATTTCCCACCGCTCCGGCGAAACGGCCGATACCTTCATCGCCGACCTGGCCGTGGCCGTCAGCGCCGAGTTCATCAAGACCGGCAGCCTGTCGCGCAGCGAACGCCTGGAGAAATACAACCGCCTGATGGAGATCGAGAACGAAGTGGCTTGAACGCTGACGTTGTGCCGCCCGGCCTGGTTTTGACGAGCCAGCCGGGCGGTTTGATTTTTAGGCCGAAAATAAGGCTAAAACAGGCAGGCCTGGACTATTCATTTTTATTCATAATACGGGTATAATTTATGGGAAGGTTATGCCCAATGAGCCTAAAAATGAGCGCCCGCAGGTCCCGCCGGTCGTCTTGGCCGTTCTTGACGGCTGGGGCATCGGCCCGGCGACCAGAGGGAATGCCATCACCCTGGCCAAAAAACCTGTCATGGACAGGTTCTTAAAGCACTACCCGTCGTCCAAACTGATGGCCCACGGCCGTTATGTCGGCCTGCTGCCCGACCAGGAAGGCAATTCCGAGGCCGGACACATGAACATCGGCGCCGGGCGCATCGTCCGGCAGGACGTGGTCTACGTCACCGAAGCCATCAAGGACCACACTTTCTTCAAGAACCTGGCCTGGCGCGAGGCGCTCAAGCACGCCCGCAAGTTCGGATCGAAGGTGCACCTGATGGGGCTGCTCACCACGCGCAACAGCGCCCACGCCTGTCCCGAACACCTGTACGCGCTGCTTCAGCTGTGCCACGACGAGGGCATGGACCAGGTCAAGCTGCACCTGTTCACCGACGGCCGGGATTCGCCGCCGATGTCCGCCGCCCACATGCTGCACGAACTGGAGAAACACCTGTACCCGAACCAGGAGATCGCTTCGCTCGTGGGCCGGTTCTACGCCATGGACCGCAACAAACACTGGACCCGCACCGAACTGGCCTATAACGCCATCGTCGGCGGCGAGGGCCTGGTGGCCCACGACGCCCACACGGCCATCATGCACGGCTACAACCGCGGCGAGAGCGACGAGTTCATCCTGCCGACGGTCATGGTCGACGACCGCAAGGTCCCGCTCGGGACGGTCGACGACAATGACGTGATCATCTTTTTCAACCTCAGGTCGGACCGGGCCCGCCAATTGACCAAGTGCTTCCTGCAGGAGGACTTCGAGAAGAACAACGAGAACGCCTTCAAGCGCAAAAAGAAGCCGGCGAACATCCGGTTCGCGGCCATGACCGATTTCGGCCCGGACCTGCCGCACGTCTACACCGCTTTTCCCAGCCACGACATCGAACTGAGCCTGACCCAGGTCCTGGCGCCGCTGCGCCAATTCTACATCGCCGAAAGCGAGAAATACGCCCACGTCACTTACTTTTTCAACGGCGGCTACGCCGATCCGCGGGTGGGGGAGGAGCGCATGCGCGTGCCTTCGCCGTTCGTCGCCCATTATGACAGCCGTCCGGAAATGCGGGCCATGACCATCACCGGCGAGGTGGTGCGCCGCCTCAAGTTCGACCTGCATGATTTTATCGTCATCAATTACGCCAATCCGGACATGGTCGGCCATACCGGCAACCTGCGGG
>CAYPMU010000110.1:0-4591 GCA_964411975.1 uncultured Gammaproteobacteria bacterium
ACGTCTCCCTGTCACGGAGAAGACCGAGGGTTCGAATCCCTTCGGACCCGCCATCGAAAGAACGCCTGAAAGGGCGTTTTTTCGTTATCTACTGACACGCCCGGTTAACACGGGCCGCAGGGGTGGGGACCACTTCTTTTGTCGAGGATTGACGATGCGGCCAAAATAAGCTGATATGATCTGTACGCCGCAAAGGAGCCCGAAATGAACAAGCCGCTTTCTCTGCTGATCGTCGACGTTTCCGAGGACTGGGAAGAGACGCTCAAAGCTCACGAACGAGGTCATTTCATCGATTGGAGCTATATTTCTCCGGGGAGATACGAACGGGGCAAACTGATGCCCGCGGAAGTACCGCTGGTCATCCAATACCCGCATGGGACGATCCGGGCCGGCTTCAACGCCATCATCGACACGGCGCGCCTGGCCAGCCTGTACGGCATTCCCTGCTACGCCGTGCACCTGTATACCGGCTGGTCGGACGGCGAGGAACAGACCTGCCATTCCCTGCAGCCGTACATCCCCGCCGCGAACCAGTACGAGAAGCACGGCCTTAGCGCTTTCGGCTGCGCTTTGGCCGGCCGGCTCGAAGCGGATGAATGCGAGCATCTCCTGATCATCGGTTATGACCGGGACGCCTGCGTTCTGGCGACGATCAAGGACGCGGTCGAGCGCGGGATCAAAGTCGTGACGTCGGAACACTGCATGCTCACGGCGGACTGTCCCGGCCTGCGCGAAAAGTCGCTGGCCTACATAAAGGAGAACACCGTCTTCCTGGGATCACTGGTCGACGTCTGGAACTATCTGCTGGTGGCGCGGATCCAATAGGCCGGATGCCCCGGCCGCGATACCCAAGGTCCGGAACGCGCTTGCGTCCGGACTTTTTTTGTCGGTACAAGGTCTCAAAAACGGCGGTTTTACGCCAAAAAGACCCATTTCCCTACATTTATCCGGCGTCTCTCCAGCCTTGACAATACCCCGCGTAATTGCTAAGGTCAGCGGTCCATTCTGTGTTGACCGGTGCCCCTGCGGGCATACCAACACAGTATGCCTACAGGAGAACGCCATGGGACAACTAGTTCCTTTCCCGGCTCAACGAGCTGACGTCAAACCCGACCACCGCCGGCCGGACGCCCCGGCCAGGATCATCCGCTTCATCCCGCCTGCCCGGCTCTTCATTGCCGGCATGGCCGCGCAATACCCGATCCTCAAAGCCGTGGCGCGGCGACTCGGCGAGATCTGCGACCCGGACCGCCCGGCCCGGGAACGCCTGCTGGAACGCCTGATCGCGGCCCTGCCGGCCCTGCCGTCGACCGCCGATATCCGGCTGGAAAGTCTGATCGACGCCCAGTTCGACCGCGTTTGCGACCTGGCCCGGACCCAACTGTCCCGAAGCCGCCGCGACCGGTACCACTACGCCCTCGGGCAGAACGTCTGGCGAGACATCGAAGATCCCCGGCTGCGCCAGTTCGCGCAACGCTGCGCGGTGATCTTCACCGAATCGCTCCATCTGGCCCGGCCCGCGGCCGAAACCGAGATCAGCGCGGCATCCGCCTGACCGCACCATCACGCCCCGCACTCACGCGGGGCGTTTTCATGCCGTCGCGATTGACAAAAAGGCTAAAATATGCTATATTTTAAGCGTTGAATCATAAATGGCCGACCTTATGTCTGAACGCTACTTCGATCCCAGCGTCGCCGGACTTACCAGCGACCAGAAACAGGGTTCCAATATGAATAACGCTCCCAAAAAAGACGACGACAAGGACGACCTGCCGGTCCTGGCCGACAGCGACGTCGAACTTATCGGCGGGCCCAAGCTGCCGGAGATGACGGAAGCCGACATCGAGAACGCGCTCAGCGAGGGCAGCATGAAAGCCGAGGGCGCGATCGAGCAGTCCAAAGCCGAAAAGGCCGGAGAAATACTGTCACGGATGGGCAACGAGATCGTCGGCCTCGACATGAGATCAGTGTTCGAAAAAGGCGGCGACATCAAACCGTCCTTGGAACTTCTCAAGAAGAAATTCCTGGAGCAAGGAAGCAGCATCGACCCGGGCAAGACCCCGGACGAACTGCTGGCCGTCCTGCACGAGCAGGTGGCCGACCTGAAGCGGACCTATGACGCCGACGCGGCAAAGGGAGACGCGACGGCCAAGCGCATCGCCGGCGACATCGACAGCTTCCGCCGGACCTTGGAGGCCAAGGAAGCGGGCCAGGACGTCCTCGGGAAGATCAGGCAGGAACTGCTGGCCGACCTGAAGGCAGGCAAATACAAGGACTCGAAAGAGGCGGCCACGGCCCTGCAGGCCGCCCTGGAGGCCAACGTGTCCGAACTGAGGTCCTCCGTGGACGCCACGGAACTCAGCGGCGCGGGCAGCATGACCGGGCTGCTGGAGCTGATCAATGAACATTTCGCGGACGATTCCAACCTGACGGCCGCCGAAAAGGAGGAACGGAAACAAGAGCTCTTCGGCGGCGACGCGGACATCGACATCGACGACGTGTTCAAGGTCGCTTAAGCCTGACGACAGGAACGGCCCGGTGAAAACCGGGCCGTTTTGATGTCCGCAGACGAGATGACCGCGTCATTTCTTCTTCTTGCCGCGCCTCAACTTCTCTTCGGTCTCGGTGATGGCCACCGAGGTCTTGAGCAGCGAATCGGGGTTGAGCGAGATGCTGTCGATCCCCTCTTCGACCAGGAACTGGGCGAACTCGGGATAATCCGACGGCGCCTGGCCGCAGATGCCGATCTTCACCTTCTTCTCCTTGGCAACGCGGATCACGTGCCGCAGCGAATCGTAGACCGCGCGGTTCCGTTCGTTGTAGAGGCGGCTGACGAACTGCGAATCACGGTCCACGCCGAGCGTCAGCTGGGTCAGGTCGTTGCTGCCGATACTGAACCCGTCGAAGATATCCGCGAACTCGTCGGCCAGGATGATGTTCGACGGGATCTCGACCATCACGTAGACCTGGAAACCGTTGCGGCCGCGCTTCAGTCCGGCCTCCTCCATGGTCGCCAGCACCTGCCGCCCTTCTTCCGGCGTGCGGCAGAACGGGATCATGACGATGAGGTTCTTGAGGCCCATCTCCTCGCGGACCTTCTTCACCGCCCGGCACTCCAGCAGGAACGCCTGTTTGTACTTCTCGTCGTAATAGCGCGAGGCGCCGCGCCAGCCGATCATCGGGTTCGACTCGACCGGTTCATAAGCCTTGCCGCCGATCAGGTTGGCGTACTCGTTGGTCTTGAAATCCGACATGCGGACGATGACGTCCTTGGGGCTGAAGGCGGCCGCCAGCCGGCCGATACCCTCGGCCAGGCGGTCGACGAAAAAACCGATCTTGTCGTCATAACCGCGCGTGATCTCGTCGATCTGGGCGCGGACGGCCTCGTCCTGCTTGTCGTAGTTCAGGAGCGCCAGCGGATGGACCTTGATGTAGTTGGTGAAAATGAACTCGGTCCGGGCCAGACCGACGCCGCGCTGGGGCAGGAAGGAATATTCGAAGGCCAGTTCCGGTTCACCGACGTTCGGCATGAGCGCGGTCTCCGGGATCTTGAAGCCCTTGAGCTTGGTGCGGCGGACGTCGAACGGCAGCAGGCCTTCGTAGATCTTGCCCTGCTCGCCCTCGGCGCAGGAGACCGTGACCTCCTGGCCGTCCTTCAGGACCGAGGTCCCGTTCACGGTGGCGACGACCGCCGGCGTCCCCATCTCGCGCGAGACGATGGCCGCGTGGCAGGTCCGGCCGCCGCTGTTGGTGACGATGGCGGCGGCTTTCTTCATGATCGGCACCCAATCCGGGTCGGTCATCTCGGTCACCAGCACCTCGCCCTCCCTGAACTTGACCATGTCATGGACGTCCTTGATGACCCGCACTTTGCCGGAGCCGATCTTCGAACCGATCGACAAGCCCGTGGCCAGTATGCGGCCGCGCTTCTTGAGCAGGTATTCCTCGATGACGTTGAGGTCGCGTTCCGCCTGGACGGTCTCCGGCCGCGCCTGGACGATGAAAAGTTCGCCGGTCTGGCCGTCCTTGGCCCACTCCATGTCCATGGGCTGGAGGTGCCCGGCGCGCTTCGAATAATACGCTTCGATCTCCGTCCCCCACTTGGCGAGCTTCAGGACCTCGTCATCGGTCAGACAGAAACGATGGCGGTCCTCGGCCGAGACCGGAACGGTCCTGATGGTCGAACCGCCCTCAAGGCTGTAGATGATCTTGGTCTCCTTGAGGCCCAGGGTCTTGCCCACGATCGGCCGGAAACCCCGGAGCAGGGCCGGCTTGAAGACATAGAACTGGTCCGGATTGACCTTGCCCTGGACCACGCTCTCGCCGAGGCCGTAGGCGCCGTTGATGAGCACCGCGTCCTTGAAGCCGGACTCGGTGTCGATCGAGAACATCACGCCGGCGCACGAAAGGTCTGAGCGCACCATTTTCTGGACGCCGACCGACAGCGCCACCTTCATGTGATCGAAACCCTTCTCGACGCGGTAAGCGATGGCGCGATTGGTGAAAAGCGAGGCGAAACAGCGCTTGACGGCGTCCTGCAGAGCGACGTCGCCCCTGATGTTCAGGTAGGTATCCTGCTGGCCGGCGAAAG
>CAYPMU010000111.1:0-4586 GCA_964411975.1 uncultured Gammaproteobacteria bacterium
CGCACCGGCCGGCGTGCGTTCCATCAAAGCCTGGCCGCCGGCCGACCTGAAGATCGAGTCTTCCATCGACCGGTTCGGGCAGCTGCTGCTGTCCGGCAAGAACCTGCTGGTCCAGGACAATGACGGCATCTACGGCTATGACGTGACCGATCCGTCCAGACCGGCCGAGAAATGGAAACTGTCGCTGGAGAACGACCATCAGATCGTGACCTCGCGGCTTTACCAGGACAAGGTCTATCTGGTCGCCCGGGCGGCCATCAACCAGATGCGCCCTTGTCCGATCGTGCCGCTGAAACTCGGCGAAAATGCCGTCACCATCCCTTGCGGCGGCGTCTATCATCCGATAACGCCGACGCCCTCGGACGTGACCTATTCAGTCATGAAGGTCGACGCGGCGACCGGTCAGGTCGAGCAATCCGCTTCTTTCGTGGGCTCCTGGCAGTCCTCGGCCATCTACATGTCGTCGAAGTACCTGTACGTGACGCACGCCTATAACGGCAACGTCATCGCTTTTTTCGCCGGATTCCTGCGGGCCAACGCCGATCTCGCTCCGGCCGGCATCGTGGACAGGCTGGACAAGCTGGAGGGCTACGACATCAGCGACAACGCCAAGATGGTCGAACTGCAGACGATCCTGGAACAGTGGTACGCCTCGCTTGACCAGGACGAGCAGCTCAAGATGGAGAACGACATCGCCAACCGCATGGACGCCTACCTCAAGGACCACCTGCGGGACCTGCAGCAGACCGGCGTCGTCCGCATCGCCTTGGACGGGCTGTCCGTCAGCGGCTCAGGCGCGATCCCCGGGCACCTGCTGAACCAGTTCTCGCTCGATGAATACGAGGGTTATCTGCGGCTGGCCACGACCGTCGGCGGCCGCGGGACCCCGCTCAGCTGGCAGTTCGGCATCGGCACCGACGACAGCGTCAATGACGTCTACACCATGGACGCCGACATGAAGGTCGCCGGTTCGGTCAAGGACCTGGGCCGGGGCGAACGCATCTACTCGGTCCGCTTCCTGCAGGACAAGGGCTACGTCGTCACCTTCAAGGAGACCGACCCGCTCTACGTCATCGACCTGGCCGACGGGCGCAACCCGCGGGTCGCGGGGGAATTGAAGATACCCGGCTATTCGTCCTATTTGCACCCGATCAACAAGGACAAGATCATCGGTATCGGCAAGGAGGAGAATCAGGTCAAGGTCTCGCTGTTCGACGTCGCCGATCCGTCCGCTCCCAAAGAGACATCGAAATACACTCTGGAGGAGTATTGGACCGACGTCATGAACACCCACCACGCCTTTTTGCTCGATCCCACGCATGAAGTGTTCTTCATGCCGGGCGGCCGCGGCGGCTATGTCATCGGATATGCCGGTGATGAGTTGCAGATGACCAGGGCGGTCAGCGATATCCGGGCCAAGCGGGCCGTATATATCGAGGACTATCTCTACGTCCTGGGCGATGAGAAGATCGTCGTTCTCAATGAAAAAGACTGGACCGAGGTCAACAAGCTGGAGATGCCCTGGGAAGGGGATTATCCGATATTGTATTGACCGGCCCGGTCGGCTGATCCTATGGACGAAGCCCTGCAGACCAGATTGGAGGACCTGGAAAAGAAATTGGACGCCGTTTTCCGGTCGGTGGAGAAAATGCGCCGGTTCTTTTTCTGGACCCTGGTGTTGACCGTGGTCATGGTCGTTCTGCCGCTGATCGGCCTGGTCTTCGCCATCCCGGCGTATCTGGGAACGTTGAACAGTTTGACGGCGGGGATCTGATCGGATCCGCCGCCGCGGCGTCGAAGAACCGGCCTAGGGCCGGTTTTTTCGCCGGCCAACGGCATTGACAGCGGCCGCCGGATGGCCTAGGTTAGCTGAATCTCGCCCTTTCACAAACACGGGAGAACGGTGATGGACAGCGAACTCAAGAACAAGCTGATCGCCTGCCGCGGCGCCCTGGCCGGATCGGCCGCCCGCGATGCCGACGCCCGCCGCCGCCACGCCGTCGACGAGGACGAATGGATGGCGGCCTTCGGATCGCCCTACGCCGTCGACGTCAACAAGCTGCTGTGCAGCAAGGCCATCCGCCGGCTCGGCGGCAAGACCCAGGTCGTGGTCCTGCCCAAGAACAGCCACACCCGCGACCGGCTCAGCCACTCCTTCGAAGTTGCCAACATCGCCACGACGGCCGCCCGCATCCTGGGGCTGAACGAGAGCTTGTGCCAGGCCGCCGCCCTCGGGCACGACCTTGGCCATACGCCCCTGGGACACGGCGGCGAGCAGCTGGTAGCCGAAGCCGCCGGCCGAAATTTCCGCCATGAGGTCTTCGGGGTCGTGATCGCCCAGAGCATCGAACGGCAGGGCCGGGGGTTGAACCTGACCCACCAGACGCTCGATGCCATCCGCAACCATTCGCGCGGCGCCGCCCGGACGCTGGGCTGCTCCAGTTCGACCGCCGAAGGCGATCTGGTGATGTTCAGCGACAAGATCGGCTACATCTTCGCGGATTTCAACGATATCTTCATGCGCGCGGCCCAGACCGGCAGTCGCCTGACGCTGGCTGATTTTCCGGAGCTGGCCGCGGGCATGGCCTGGTTCGGGGCTAACCACCGCGAACGCAACGCCGCCTGCATCGCCCAGTTGTGCCTGGAGTCGGCGGCAAAAGGACGGGTGGCGTTCGAGGATTGCGAGGCGGCCCGGCGGTTCGCCGAGGTCAAGAAGCTGATGTACGGGGTTTACGGGCTGTTCGACCGGCAGGACGCCGAGGCCGCGGCCCGGGCGGTATACGACGCCCTGGGCGGGCTGGAAAAAGAGATCCATCCGGCCGTCCTGTTCGCCCTGATGAACGACGATGACGTTCGGTGGCTGGGACGCCGGCTGGCGGCTCAGGACGCCCTGACCGCGGCCGACCTCGGCCAGCTGTCCATCGGCGACGTCATCCCGGGCCTGAGAGGCCGAAACATAGATTTCACCGAGCCCGACCTGGACTGGTGAGAGCAAGGACCGTTCGCCGCCGGCGCGGTCCTTTTTTATTTTCATCGGCATGGCCAAAGAGCCGAAAATAAGGTAAAATCATAGCAACACGTATGCGGGAATACCTGATCTATTTTTTGGTCGGCGGAGCTTATACGGCCCTGATCATCGGCCTGGAGCACAGCGATAATCGCATCCTGTCGGGACTTGCCGCGCTGGTGCCCGTCTTCACGGTCACGGCCTACTTGTTCATCGGCACGACCAGGGGCGGCGACGCCGTCTCCCAGCACGCCTGGCTGGTGCTGTTCGGCACGCTGGTCGCCTGGGTGCCTTATATGATCACCGTGGCCCTGCTGGCCCCCAAGATCGGCACCAATCGGGCGATACCGGCCGGTCTGGGCGTTTTTCTGGTGCTGGCGCTGGCCTATCTGGAGTTCGTCAGATACTTCAAGCTTTTCGTTAAGTAAATACCGTCCACGCCTATGGCCGTCCATCCGGCCAAGCCGACGAAGATCGATCGCTACGAATTGCCGCCCGGATCCCGCCCCGACAGTCCGCAAGACGCCGCGGCGGTCGAGGAGCAGGTCGACACCCGCGAGGACCTGCCCGAAATGCGGACGGAAAAGGCGGGTCTTCGAACATCGACACGGCCTACGCCGGCGAAGTTTCGCGTTACTTCAACGAACGCCGCCTGATCGCCGACCAGACCGGCAGTGAGGACACCGAACTGTTCGATCACGACAAGTTCGTGGTGATGCAGCAGCAAAGCCTCGAGAAGCTGGCCAATCCGGCCACGGCCAGGGAGATGCGGCCCAAGGACGTGGCTCTGGCCCTGGGCGACCTCGCGGGGACTATGTCCGGAAGCAACCTGGAGATCGGCGGCAACCGTACCGGCGACCCCGAGATCGACCGGGATACGGAAAGCGCTCACGCCCGGGTGAAGAAGGTGTTCATGGACAGCTGCGAGAAAACCTTCCCTCACGTGGCGGTCGACAAGAAAGACCTCGGCGGCGACATCAGGCGGACCGTGGAGAGTCTCGGACGCGCCGCCGGGGCGGAACTGCCGCCGGAACTCCAGGGCGCCGACCTGGAGCGGCTGGCCCGCGAGGAACCGCGCGAATTGGCCGCAGCCCTGGATACAGTGCTGTATAAGACCGGCGACGGCGGGAAGAGGTCGGCGGCCACCTGGCGGCCGGCGCGGAGATGTTCTATAAATTGCAGCTGCTGCGCGACGCCTTGCAGGAACGCCTGTACGGACGGCCCGATGTCCGTCCGTCGGAAGCCCGCAAGATCGACGCGATGCGCGAGGCCTTCGGCGGCGGGCGGCCGGCCGGCGAAGGACCGGACACCGGCGCGGCCGGTCAAGAACCCGAGGCTATCCGGGAAACGGGAAAGGCTCTTCGTGAAGAAAATACCGAAGCGTCCGGCGCGGTGAAGCCGCCGGCCGGGGAACGTTCCGCGCTGGTTTCGGCCGGCGAAGCCATGCGCGGCGTCTGGAAAAAAGACGCGGCGCTCGGCGGCCGGCTGGCGACGCTGGCCGATCGCGTCCGGACCATGACCGAGATCAAACTCCAAGCCGACCCGAACGTCGGTGCGGAATTCGCCCGGCGCCTTTCGC
>CAYPMU010000112.1:0-4584 GCA_964411975.1 uncultured Gammaproteobacteria bacterium
CCTCGCGAAAGGACAATGAGTCTTCCGCAAGGTGTGCTGCACACATTTAAGATGATAATGCGGGTGGCGTCTTGACCAAAGACGTTTTTGCGCTAAGGTGCCGACAGGCTCATTTCATCGGCTTAACTTCAACTTGAGGAGGGCCGGCCATGTCCAAAAAGATAGCGTTGGTCCTGAGCGGCGGCGGCGCCAAAGGCGCGTTCCAAGTGGGCGCCGAAAGGTACGCCCGCGAGGTCAAAGGCTATCGCTGGAGCGTCATCTCCGGCGTTTCCATCGGCGCGCTGAACGGCGCCTACCTGGCCATGGAACAGTACGACCGCCTGCGGGAGGTCTGGCAGACCATCACCACTGAGCAGGTATTCGGCCGGCCGCGGACCTGGAACATCATCGCCCGCATCGTCCGGGGGCTGCCTTCGTTCTTCGACACCGCGCGGTTCCGGACGTACTTCGACGAGGCCGACCCCGAAGCCATGACCGTCGACCTGCTGGTCGGCGCCGTCTCGCTGGTCACGGGAGAGTACCTGGTGTTCCGTCCCGGCGACCAGGGTTTCAAACGGGCGCTGCTGGCATCGGCCGCCCTGCCGCCGCTCCTGCCGCCGGTCGCCGTGCGTTACGGCCTGCCGGGCATGGTCGACGGCGGCGTGCGCTGCGCTCACCCGCTCGGCGACGTGCTGGCGACCGATCCGGACGAGATCGTACTGATCAACTGCGGCGGTCCGTCGACGCTGGCCATCGACCGGGCGCCGCGTGCGGCCCTGATGATCAGCCAGCGTTCCCTCGAGATCGCCATGCACGAGATCTTCGAGAACGACATCCGCCAGTTCCGCCGGATCAACCGCCTGGTCGAACACGCTGACGCCTTCGGCGTCGCGCTGCGCGACGCGTCCGGCCGGCCGTACCGCAACATCCCGCTGACGGTCATCGGACCGGACGGACGGCTGGGCGAAACGGTCGACTTCTCGCAGGCCACCATCCGCCGTTCCATCGAGGCCGGCTGGGAACAGGCCAAAAAAGTGCTCGGTTAGGACCGCTTACATGCGGTCCTATTTTATTATAAAAATAAGCTCAATTTCTGAGCTTATTTAAGGCGGGGAAAGGTAGTCGAGACCGTCGGCATCCAGGGGCCGGTGACCCATGGTCTCCACGACCAGCTGGAAATACCGGTACCTGATGCCGGAAACGGTGGACACCACCAACCCCTCGGGCAGGCGGATCTGGACCCGCCCCGGGTCTTCCGGCCGAGGTCGGCCTCGCCGGGGACGGTCGGGGACGAAAGTGGCCCGGTAGGACCCGGTCACGCGATCCTTCAGATATTTCGCCAGGAAACGGATGAAGGCTTCATCGGCAGTGCCGAACATCTTGAACCAGCCGTCTTTCATCGTCGCTGCCTCCTAGCCCATTGCGCTGAAATGAACTCGCCGCAACTTACCAAGCCGCCCGCCGGCGGTCAATGGCCGGTGACAGTAGAGGAGGAATAAAACGTGCGCAGCACACCTTGCGGACGATGTGTCGTCATCTCGCGAGGCCGAGAGGCGCGAAGCGCCGCAACCGCAGGCCGAGCGCACACTTTATAAATTTGGTTGAACTGAGGCCGCGAGGGGTCCGGTTCGCGGAGGCTGACCCGAGTCGGACGCGAGGGCGAGCCTGTAATGACCTGATCTGGCTCGCCGACGGGAACCGGACCCCGAGAAGGCCGGTTCTCGACTCCGCTTCGCTCCGCTCGAACAATATACTTTGTAGCCCTTCGACTTCGCTCAGGGATCATTATTAGGTCGGCAAAAGCGGTGCCGAGCGAGGCGGCTCAACTTCTCGACTCCCCCGCATCCCGGTGCGGGGCCGCTCGAAAAATACAATAGTTACGGAGTGCGTATAGAGATAATAATAAATCGGCGGGCCCAAGGGGACCCGCCGATCGAGTTCGGCAATGAACGAACTAGATGTCCAGTTCGATCTCCGGCTGGAGATCGATCCGGACGAGCCGGATGCCGCTACCGGCCAGGTCGGCCTCGACCTGGGCCAGGGCGCCGACGCTGCCATGCGACAGCACGGCGATGTCCGGGACCATGTCCAGGAACCAGCGCACCGTCCCCTGCCGGTCGTTGTGGCCGCCGAGCCGGAAATGCTCGATCCGGCAATGCAGCGGCAGGCTGACCGCGCGGACCTGGCCGCGCTGATCGGTCTCATGGAAAGTCACCCGCTGGACCGAGCCGGAGGCCTGACGCGCGGCCTCGGCCTTGAGGATGAGCTCGCCGTCCGTGCCGGACGCGACGTAGCCGGTGAAAGCGACGACGGCGTCGCGGTCGGGCAGGAATTCGCGGCGCCACCAGCTGCCGCTGCCGCCCGGACCGCCCATGCCCGGCGGCGCTATGACGACGCAGCCGCCCGACGCGGCGGCAATGCGCTCGCGGTGGCGGCGGTCGCGAATGAAGCCGACCTGGTCGATGACGAACGGCTGGTCGCGGTCGCACCAGAAATGGCGGCGATCGGTGAAGAGCTTGGCGTAATCCGCCGCCGTGCCGTCGACATAGACCGGTCCGAGCCGACAGAGGCCTCGCCGCTGCAGCTCGTGGGCGATGACGCCGGCGCGATGCAGGGCGAAGGTGTACAGCAGCACCCGCCGGTCGTCCTTCAGCGCCTCGCGGCAGACCCGCACGGCGCGGTCCATTTCCGAGTCCCAGTCGGCCGTGACCGCAACGTCCTGGCCGTAGGTGCAGTCGGAACCAGCCACGACGTCCGGATGCCATTCGTCCGGCAGCGGCAGACAGCCCAGCACGCCAGGCTGGTCATGGTCGCAGCGGTCGCCGGCATAATGGACCAAACGCCGGCCGGCGCGCACCGTGTAGGAGCAGGCGCCGCTGATGTGTCCGGCCGGATGGACCCAGACGAACGATCCCGGCAGGACCTCGTGTTCGCCGGCGCGGTCGAACTCCCGGATGCGGCCCAGTACCTCGCGGACCTGAGCCTTGGTGTAGGGCTTGGGACCGCCCAGGGGCCTGGACGAGTCGAGCTCGCCGCGCCAGATCAGCCGCAGCGCCGCGGCCGTGGGCTTGGTCATCCAGATCCCGGCGTCCGGCGCCAGGAAAGGCGCCAGGGCCGGCAGGCAGCCCATGTGATCGTGGTGCGCGTGCGTCAGCAGGACGGCGTCGATGGCCCGGCCGTCGTTGAAGAGCGACAGGTCCGGACCGCGCACCGCGGTGCCGCCGGCGTCGCGGTGCAGACCGGCGCCGCAATCGACGACCAAACGCCTGAGGACGGTCTGGCCGTCAACGATATCGAGAACGCCGCAGGACGGCTCGATGTCCGAGGTCCCGACATGGCGTCCCAGACGCCGTAACCTGATGATCCTGTTCATTTTTGATCCTTCCTTTCGGCAGCCGTCGCGGCCGCCGATTCGCGTGAAGAAGTTGTCAAAGATCGGACGCGTTTTTATTCCGATCATTCGGAATATGTGACTCCATCAACATTTGACGGCAAAGTCAATAAAAATTCAGTTTGGCCTTAAACAACTCCCGAGCGAGGGACCTGTTTTCGGCGACCGTTCGTAGGTCGCCGAAAATACGGTCCCGAGTGCCCCCTTGCGTTATCCGAAAAGCTGCTGTATCCTCCTTCGGTAACGGGCGCGGTGGACCGTCGGCTGAAATAAGCTCCGGCCGGCTGTCACGCTTCTCACCGCCGCTTGCTCAAACAGAGCTTAATTTTGCTTTAAATATGGCCAAAAAGGTCAAGACATACATCAAACTGCAGATCCCAGCCGGCAAAGCCAATCCCGCGCCGCCGATCGGTCCGGCGCTCGGCCAGCACGGCCTGAACATCGCCGAATTCTGCCAGAAGTTCAACGCCGCCACGTCCAAACTGGGCGGCGACATCACCCCGGTGATCATAACCGTCTACGAGGATCGTACTTATTCCTTCGTCCTCAAGACCCCGCCGGCCTCCGAACTGCTGAAGAAAGCCGCCGGCATCACCAAAGGGTCCGGCAAACCGCTGACCGAAAAGGTCGGCACGGTGACCAAGGCCCAGATTCGCGAGATCGCCGAGAAGAAACTACCCGACCTGAACACCACCGACGTCGACGCCGCGATGAAGATCATCGAAGGCACCGCCCGCCAGATGGGCGTTGAAGTGAAATAATATTCATTAACGTGGGAGGCCTCCGGGCCGCCTGCACCACGCTATTATGCCGCGCAGCAAACGCTACAAAGAACTCAAGTCCAGTTTCGACCACAAGAAAGCCTACACCCCCGAGGAGGCCGTGGACCTGGTCCTCAAGACCTCGACCACCAAGTTCGACGCCTCGATCGAGGTCCATCTGCGCCTGGGCATCGACCCGAAGAAAGGCGACCAGATGGTCCGCGGGACCGTCGCTCTCCCCCACGGCACGGGCAAGACCAAGAAAGTCGCCGCTTTCGTCCCCGCCAACAAGGAAGCCGAGGCCAAAGAGGCCGGCGCCGAACTGGTCGGCGGCGAGGAGCTGATCGCCGAGATCGCCAAGACCGGCAAGATCGACTTCGATATCGCCGTGGCCACCCCGGACATGATGCCCAAGCTGGCCAAAGTGGCCAAGATCCTCGGCCCCAAAGGCCT
>CAYPMU010000113.1:0-4451 GCA_964411975.1 uncultured Gammaproteobacteria bacterium
ATCGATGGCGATGGCGAACTGTCCGGCGACGCAGTCAGTCGGGTTTGAATTCAACGCACTGGCGGTGTTGGCGTTGCCGATGAGCGGTCCCTGAAAAGCGCCCGCGTACATGTAGCCGTCGGTCGTCAGGTGCGTGGTGTAAGTGCCGTTGGTATTGGATAGGTCGATCGACAAGTTCGCCGCGCCGAGGTCTGCTCCGGCAGTCGGCAGTCGGAGGGCGGAAAGCGTGCCGCCCGTGATGTTGGAGGCGTTGGTCGCATCGACATTGACCACATTGCCGAGCCCGACTTGCGCCGCGGTGACGCCGTGAGGATTGGATGTGGAGGCGATATGCGACTGGATATTGGCGTTGGCCGGCTCGTAGGCGCCGGCGTGGGTGTGGCCGTCGAGCGAGAGCGTGCCGCTGGCGTTCGGCAGGGTCCAGGTCTGCGCCGACGAAATATTGGCCATGGTGAGGGTGCCGGTGGCGCCCTGATCGGTCACCGCGGTCTGGGCCTTGATGGCCAGCTGGTCGGCGTGGGTGACGTCGTTGCTGACGACGATCTTGCCCTCGCCCTTGGGGAAGAAATAGACCGAGATGTCGCTGTCCGGACCGAAAGCCTGCAGGTAAGCCGGACCGCCGGTATTGTTCGGCCGCACGCCCAGGTAATTCACGGCCGAGCCCGAAGGCGACGACATCACCTTGAACCCGAGTTCGCCATTGGCGGCGAACAGCAGATTATTGGTGTCGTTGCCCGGGGTCGAATCCGAGTACATGCCGGTGTTCTGGTCGTGGATGAAGCTGTAGGCCGGTGTGCCGACGGCCGAGGCGTTGACGAGGACCGGGATCGACTGCTGGAAATTCAGTCCGAACGGATTGAGCGAAAGGGCCCAGCTGCCGTTCAGGGCGAAATCGATATTCCCGTTGTCGCCGCCGGTCTCGAACAGGCCGGTATCCGGGTCGGCGGTGAAGGCCAGCGCCGGCGCGGCGTTGCTGCCGGAAGAAAGGAACAACTGGCCGGCCGCCGTGGCGGCGCCGTTCAGCGAGACCGCGCCCGTCCCGGTGGAGAATGTTCCGGTGCCGGTCTGGGCGAAATTGCCCCAAGTGTATAAGTTGCCGGCGGCATTGACGTCAAAACCAATGGAGGAGGCTGTCGGCGGAGCAAAGGCTAAGGCCGTCGGGCCGAGAACAAGCGCCGCGCTGCCGAGAACCAAAGCCAACTTTGTAATAAATGACCTGCGCATATTGTGGATAAAATTCTGACCTAATTAAGGCGAAAACAGCTGATAAATAAATACTAATGGATATTAATGTAATGATGACTTATTCCGCCATCATTATACGGCAATTCCCGTCGATTTCACAGATAGCCGTACGGCCGTAAAAGTCGTCTGACGGTTTTTGGATAAAAAGTGTCTGACGAAAAATGATCAACAGTTGTCTCAAAAGTTGTCTGACAACTTTGAGGTGAAAAGTGTCTGACAACTTTTTCAGGAACCGCGCGGCCGGTAACAGCGGCGGCGGCATTCCGATATCAAAACGGCCGGCGGCTTGAAGCCGACCGGCCGTTCAAGTTCAACGGATCAGGACGATCTAGAGTCCGACGTCGGCCGCCGTGATCGGGTCGCCGATACGGTAGCTGAAGAAGAAGGAATCCGGAACGTCGTCGATCTTCCGGTTCCAGTCCGCGCCGTACAACTTCACGGCGACGGCTTCCGTGGTGACCCAGCGGAGCAGACCGCCGCGGGCGACCGCGTAGACCTTGGGATCGGTGTTGATCTTCACCATCCGGCTGCCCGGCTTGTAGGTGATGTTGCCGCCCAGCGGGATCTGGGCCAGCGCGGCGTCGGTCAGGGTGATGACCGTGGAGAAGTCCTTGAACCAGGAGTAGAAAGCGCCCTCATTGACGAAGACGTAGCGCTTGCCGTCCTTGCCGCAGAAGTAGACCGCCGGCGTCGACGCTTTGATCAGGGAGCCGGAAACGCACTGGGCGGGCCGGTCCGCCGGCGGCGGGTCGAGGTCCTTGTCCACGTTGATGGTCGGGGTGTTGGCCAGGGCGCCGCTCGGACTGAAGCCGCCGGTGGCGTTGCCGTCGCTGGCCGGAGCCGCGGCTTCGGCGGCGGCGATGGCCTCAGGCGTCGTCGGCGTGTCCGTCGAGCCGGGTTCTTCGGACGGGGTCTCTCCCGCCGGCTCTTCGGCCGGCGGCGGCGTCGTGCCGGTGATGGTGAAGTTGGCCTCGCTGAAGTCGGAAGCGAGCGACAAACCGGAACCGTCCACGGCCTCGACTTTGATCCGCGCCTGGGTCGCGGCCACGTCCGGAATCGTCCAGTCGTAGAAGCCGCTGTTGGCGGCCGAAGCGGCGATGACCGTCGGATAGGTCAGGCCGGCGTCCGTCGACAGGCTGATCTTGATGCCGCTCAAAGTGCCGGCGGCCGCCCAGGAGATGGTGTAGATCGAGCCCGGAGCCAGCGTCTGGCCGCCGTTGGGCGCCGACATGTTGATGACCGGCGTCGAATAGCCGCCGCTCCCGCCCCCGCCGCCGCTGACCGGCGCGGCGCAAGGCGTGGCGCTGATGGAGATGGTCCGGCCGCTGTGGGCCGAGGTGAAGCTGAAATCGTTGTTGCCGCTGACGTAATTGCAGTAGGTGTTGGCCAGGTCGTCGACGAACCTCATCGGCGTGGGCCCGGTGTAGCGCACCTTGAGCGGGCCGGTGCCGATCGTCGGGACGAAGTTGGTGGGATTGATCACCAGATCGGCGGACGCCGACCCGGCCAGGATGGTCAGGGTCACCGGCACTCCGGAAAGCACCAGGCTGACGTCCTGCGGATAGCTGACCGTGTCGACCACGATCGCCGCCGCCGGCAGGGCCGGGGCCAGACAGATCAGGGCCACGGCCGCGGCCATGACTCCTGTCTTCAGACGCGGCCAGCGACCGACCGCTGTCCTTGAATGAATAGTCATAGGATCAAGGCGGATCAGCGCGTCATCCGGTTAAGGATGATCCAATCAGTGCCGTCGCAGTACAGCGTGGCCGCGTAAGTGTCGGATCCGGCGTTATTCTGCATGGAGAGGTTGCTCGTGGCGCCGGCGTACCAAACGCCTTCCGCGTTCGTGCCGTTGATAATGCGGGCGTTGGCCGTTTGGTCCTTGACGTAAACGGTGACGATGCGGTTGCCGTTGCTGGCGCAGGCGCCGAGGTTGAAGGTCTGGGTGCCGGCGTTGGTCAGGAACACGACCGGCGAACCGTCCCATTCAGCCGTAGTGTCGTCCGTGCCGGCGGCGGAATAGTTCTGAGACATCAGGCTGATGCCGCCCATGCCCACAGACAACGAATAACCGCCCATGCCGCCGGGGAAGCTGGCACCGACGCCGTTCCTGCCGATGGTGATGGAGGTGGCGTTGGTCCCGCCGACGTTCAAGCCCACGCCGGCGTTATCGATCGAGGTCACGGCGCCGAGCGAAGTGATGTCGGAGTTGGCGCCGGAAGCGGCTTTGGCCGAGGTGGCCACGGCGGACCAACTGTCGAGGTCGGAATCCCAAGCCTGGACGTTGGTGCCGATGACGAGACCGAGAGCGGTCTGACCGGCGGCGGCGTTAAGCAGTTCCAACATGCCGCGACCGTAGGCGGTGGTGGTCAAAGCGGCGATGGCGGTCAGGTCGGAATCGAGAGGCTGGTAGGTGGTGGCGGCAGTGGCGGACAGCAGATAACCGGCGAGGCCGGCGGGTTGAACGGCGGTGTCGGCCAAGGCGCCCTGCGCGGCGGTGGCGAAAGCCCCGGAGGCCATGGTGGCGGCGGTGCCGAGACCGAGGTTGGTGCGGGCGGTGGCGGCGTCGGTGGCGCCGGTGCCGCCGTTGGCGACGGCGACGGCGGTGCCGTTCCAGGTCCCGGCGACGACGGTGCCGAAAGTGCTGTTGCCGACCACGGTCAGCGTGCCGTCGGTCGAGATGTTAGTGCCGATGGTCGTGACCGCCAGCGCGTTGCCGGCGCCGGTCAGCAGCATGGCCGCGCTCATTCCGACCGTCAGGACGGAGCGGCGCAGCTTGAGAAGACTGTTTCGCATAAGCGATGAATAAGTTATCTCCGCCAGAGCGGAGACGAATAAATATTAATTAATGAATGAATAAAGGTGTGGATAACCTTTCGCAAATAGTATACAACCAAAAACATGATGATGAAAGCTCAGGGAATACTGCTCTCGGCAGCAGCCCTTCGACTCGCTACGCTCGCTCAGGGAATAATGCTCTCTGAGCGGAGCGGCGAAGCCGCGAAGTCGAAGAGGTACTGAATGCAGCCTTCGACTCGCTACGCTCGCTCAGGGAATAAGGATACGAAAAACCCGCCCATGGGCGGGGTTTTCAGGACGGTCATTTCAATTCTATCGGCTCCCCTATCGCGTAATCGGCGAAGAAGGCGTCCGGCACATCGTCGACCAGCTGATTCCAGTCCGCGCCGTACAGGGCCAGGGCGGCC
>CAYPMU010000114.1:0-4395 GCA_964411975.1 uncultured Gammaproteobacteria bacterium
ATTATCCGTCGACGCCCAGGGACTGACCGTCAAACTGCGCGACGGCGGTTCGAAGATCGTGCTGATATCCGACAAGACCGAGATATCAAAATTCGTGGCCGGAGCGGCCGCCGATCTCCTGGCCGGCGAGAACGTCATGGTCGTGGGCGCGGCCAATGCCGACGGCAGCATCACCGCCCAGACCATCCAGCTGCGGCCGCAACCGGCCGCAGTGCCGCCGGTGCCGCCTGCCGCCGAATGATCGTTCGGACAGAGAAAACCCGCCGCCAGGCGGGTTTTATCGACCATTGACAGGCGGTTCCGGCCGCGTTAAGGTGCAACATCGTTCCTTATATTCCCAGGAGGTCACTGATGAAACTTTACCGCGTCTGGATCGGGGGACAGAACGTCGAGGTCCCGTTCCCCGGGCATTACGCCGGCATCAAGACCCAGAAGGTCTTCGGCCGGCTGGACTGCTGGAGCGGCAAGCGGGCCTTGAAAAAGAACCGCGTATTCTTTCTTTTTTGGGAGGACGCCGTCGAGGCCGGCTACCGGCCCTGCAAGCACTGCAAACCGGAGGTGATCAGCCGCCGGGATTGCGGCCATCTCCCTTTCGGTCCGGGCGGACCGCCGGCCCTCGAAAGCCGCCCCGCCGACGGTGATCGCATCGAATGGCGGTGCACGCTGTGCGGCCGGGACGTCAGCCGCGACAAGGCCCTCTGCCTGCTCGCGGGACGCCTGACCCTGGTCGATCTCTTGTGAGGCACCGGTTCGCCGCCGCGAGCCGGTTTTTTAATTAAAAAAAGCCCCGGTGAACGGGACATTTTCAGAATATGGAGACGGCCTCAGCAGCCGCAGTCATGGTCTTGGCCGCCGGCCTTCGGATCGCCGCAGCAGCGCTTTTTGTCGCCGTCCCGGTTCTCGCAACGACACTTCTTAGGTTTGGCCGCTGCCTGGCGCTGGTGCCCGGTGGCAAAGAGGCACAGCAGTCCCAGGAGGCACCAGAGGCTGTGCGTCAGGTAGAGAGCGAAAGCAACGAAGCCAATGATGGCCAAGTTGACGACAACCGAACCCCAATTGGGCGAACCGTTGTTCTCCGCGGACATGGCGGCTCCTTTCGGATCGGAGGAAGGAACGAACTGATCCAGACTTATCACGACGGGACCGAAGCGTCAATCAGTGACAGGGCGCCTTGGGTCCGCGCCATCCCTCTCCGCTGAAACTCCACCCTCCCGCTGAAGCTACGGGTGACACGTCGGGGGATTTGCCTTCGCCTTTCATTTTTTGTCCGAAGTCAACCGTGCCGCTCCTCCCGGCCGCCGGCCCGGCCGCGTTCAGCGCGGCCGCTTCGGTTTGATGAAGAGTATGGGATAGTCGGTGCAGATGGCGTCGACCTTCCATTCGCGGAGCCGCAGTCCGGCCATGACGTCGTTGACGTCGTAGACATAGACGCGGCGTCGGATCTGGTGCGCTTGCCGGACCAGCCGGGCCGTGGCCGCCTTGAGGCGGGTGCCGATGTAATCGATCTGTATCTTCCTGACCAGCCGCCACAGGCGCAAAGGCTTGCGGAAGAACAGGTAGATGACTTTCAGCTTCGGATTAAGTTGCTTGATGCGCTTCAAGAGCCCGATCTTGAAGGACAGGATGACCACCTCGTGTTCGATGCGGTTCTCGGCTATCAGTTTGGCCACGGCCTCCGGCGTGCCTTTGGCCTTGAGTTCGATGAACATCCTGACCCGGCCCTTGCACAGGTCGATGACCTCCTGCAGCGTCGGCAGACACTGGTTCAGCGGGCAGTAGAGTTTTTTCAGGTCGGCCAGGTCCATCTTTCTGACCTTGCCGCTCATGCCGGTCACCCGGTCCACCGTGTGGTCATGAATGACCACCACTTCGCCGTCCTTGGTCAGATGAACGTCAAGCTCCACGGCCGCGCAGCCGAGTTCGATGGCTTTCTTGAATGACAGCAGCGTGTTTTCCGGGGCGTGTCCCGCGGCGCCGCGGTGCCCGATGATCTCGACCATAGCCGGTTGTCAGGATCCTCGCCGATGTTCGAATTCAATCACAAGCGCTAAGATAGCTCTTTTTTGCGTTTTTGGCCAGGGCGGTTCAGCCGAAAGTGAAGGCGTACGCCGCGACGCCCGGTTCGGGGAAAATGATCTCCAGCAGATGTTCGGCGTAGTCGCCCCGGGCGTCGATCAGGCTGTACAGCCTTTCGTCGCCGATCAGGACGTAGGTCTTGCCGCCGTCCGGCCTCAGGTCCGCGCCGCGCCGCTCCGCGGGCACCGGCTGGCCGTCCAGGCGGACCTCGGCCCGGACGCCGGCTTCCGGGGCGCCCATGACCAGGTTGGCGTTGCTGGCCTCGTAGCGGAACAGTATCCGCCCGGGTCCCGCTTCCAGGACGACGCGTTCGGCCGCCACGGTCCAGGTCCCGTCCAGATAGAAGCGGTTGCGCTCGGCATCGGCCGGAGCTCGGAAAACCTGGGGCTGGTCGCGTCGGAATTTCTCCCGGTTGCCCAACAGCTCCTGGCGTTCATAGCCGAGATAGGTCTCCGGCGTGCCGATCCTGGAAAAATCGACCTGCGCCGCCGGCGGGACGGCCACTTCTTTTTCCACGTTCATGCCGGCTTCGGCCAGCAGTTCCTGGACGGCGCGTGCCGTCTCTTCATGATTTCCTTCGCCGATGCTGGTGTAACGCAGGCGTCCTTGGACGTCGAAAAGATATTGCGCCGGCCAATAGCGGTTGGCGTAGTTGTTCCACGTGCCGTAAGCGTTGTCCAAGGCCACCGGGTACTCGATGCCGAAGCGCGCCACGGCCCGGCGGACGTTCGCCGGGTCTTTTTCAAAGGCGAATTCCGGCGTGTGCACGCCGACGACCTGGAGTCCGGAGCGCCGGTAATCCTGGTCCAGGGCGACCACGTGGGGCAGCGCCCGGATGCAGTTGATGCAGGAGTAGGTCCAGAAATCGACGAGCACGACCTTGCCTCTGAGGCCGGCGGGCGTCAGTTCTTCGGAATTGATCCATTCGGCGATGCCCGAGAATTCGGGCATCTTTTCCGACAGCACCGGCAGCGCGCCGGCGGCGGTCCGACGGACGTCGTCGGGAGCCAGCGGCGGCAGCGCGGCCGACCGGCCGAGGCGCCACTGGACGACCAGCGCCATGGCGAGCAGGGCGATCGCGGCCGTCAGCGCGATCTTGAGCGGAGCGCGTCTCATAGTTTCGAAGTGAAGCCAGCGGGATAAAATCGGATGAGCCAGGCCTGGAGGGTCAGGTCGTATCCGGTCAGGATGAGCAGGGCCGCGCCGACGATCAGGAGACCGAAGACCTTGTTCAGGACGCCTTGCCAGGGGCCGAGTTTGAGCAGCCGCGCCCGCAGCGCCCGGCCGCCGTAGGCGATGCCGAGCATGGGCGTCGCGGCGCCCAGGGCGTAGGCGAACATCAAAAGAAGCGTCGTCAGGTAATCGGCGCGCTGGCTGGCCAGGGTCAGGATGGAGCCGAGGATCGGGCCGGCGCAGGGCGTCCAGACCAGGCCCAGGGAGAGGCCGACCAGCAGGCCGGACGCGGCGTCGTCGCGTTTCAGCGATCCGCCGGCGATCTTGGCGCTCCATCTGGCGAACAGCGGTTGCAGCGCGGCTATGGCCCGCTCATAGATCTTCTCGAAGAGCAGGGCTAGGCCGAACAGGAGCAGCAGCGCGACCGCGACCAGGCGCAGCGACCGGTTGTCCAGACCCAGGAAGGTGCCAGCGGTGGCGAAAGCGGCGCCGAGCGCGCTGAAACTGACGATGAAACCGGCGCTGATCATGAGCGGCCGCCATTTGGATCTGCCGCCGCTGGTGCCCAAAAGGAAGGGGAGCAGCGGCAGGATACAGGGCGCCAGGACGGTCAGTAAGCCGGCGGCGATGGCGAGGAAGAATAAGGTCATAGAGGACGATACGTTCATTTTAGCATGCCGGCCGGTTAAACCGAATTAACGCCGGGCGGCAGGGAAGCGGAGCCGGGTCATGCCGGACGGCGGTCGGGACGCGCCGGTTTCTGTCCTGCCCGGGCGGCTTTTCTTTTTCGCGGGTTGAAGTGTAGAATGACGGTGGACGCGGCCAAGAGGCCGCCGCCCGGTTATGCCGTTCATATTTTCCTCCACCGAGCACGTTCTGTTCCGGCCGGCGTTGGCGGCGCTGGTGGTTTTGAGTTTCGGCATCTACTCGACACTGAACAAGCCGGACGAAAAAGCCGTCATCCTGATGACCCGGCTGGACCGTCGCATCCCTTTCCTGCCCATATTCAGCGTGCCCTATCTGCTGTTCCTGCCGTATCTTTTCTTCATCACCATCTACGGCATCATCGTTTCGCCGCAGTATCCGCAGATCGTCGCGTCGGCCCTGCTGATCCAGCTGATCGCGGCCCTGGTCTATTACCTGCAA
>CAYPMU010000115.1:0-4360 GCA_964411975.1 uncultured Gammaproteobacteria bacterium
CTGACCAAGGCCGGCCTTTTTCTGCTATAATCAGGCCATATGCACAACCACTATTTGGTCAAAATTTTGGGCGGGGCATTCATCGTCGCGGCGGCCTATCTGCTGCCGATGGCGGCGTCGGCGGCGACGCTGGCCGGCGGCGACCTCATCAAGCTGCCGGACGACGGCAACCTGGAGACGACCGCCGACAGCGCCGTCTACTATTACGGCGCCGACGGCAAGCGCTACGTTTTCCCTAATTCCCAGGCTTATTTCACCTGGTACGCCGATTTCAGCGCCGTCAAGGTCGTCAGCGCCTCCGAACTGGCGGCCCTGCCGCTGGGCGGCAACGTCGTCTACCGCCCGGGCACGCGGCTGGTGAAGATCACCTCCGACCCGAACGTTTACGCCGTCGAACCGGGCGGCGTGCTGCGCTGGGTCCAGACCGAAGCCGTGGCCCAGGCGCTTTACGGCGACCAGTGGAACAAGCGCATCGACGACATTCCGGACGCCTTCTTCTTCAATTACAGCATCGGTTCGCCGCTGGCCGCGGCCGTCTATCCCGACGGCACCGTGGTCAGGCGCGCCGCCGACGGCGCCTATTTCCGCATCGAGAACCGCGCCAAGCGGCGTATCGTTTCGGCCGACGTGCGGACGGCCCTGCGCCTGCAGGACCAGTTCATCCTCGCCGCGCCGGGCGACCTGTCCGACTACCCGGACGGCGCGGACATCGCCAACGCCGAGACCTCCATCACCGACACGGCCCAGAAGAGCCTGGTCCAGGCCCCGTCGATACCGACCTTCACCGTCAGGATGCCGGCGACCAATTACATCGGCGTCGGCGGCGACGTCGTGCTGATGGAGCTCCATATGTCCGCGGTCAAGGCCTTCAAGGTCCGCCGCCTGACGGTCAGGCTGGACGCGATCACCGGAGCCCCGGTCGCCGGTACGACCGATGACGACAAAGGCGGCCTGGTCTACCTGAACAACGCCCAGCCCAATTTCCGGCTGGTGCGGTTCGTCGACGCCTCCGGGTCCGAGCCGTTCGGCCGCCGCGACGTGACGATCGACGTCGATCAGGACCAGTCCCAGACCTTCGCCTATGCCGGCGACCTGGCCGTCCCGGCCAATACCGACACGGTGCTGTACTTCAAGGCTCAGACCAATTCTTTCCTGCCCACCGGCGAAGGGTACAAGGCGACCTTGGTCGTGAGCGGCCTGGACGTGGTCGATACCGGGACCGGCGCAGCCGCGGCTTTCGCCCCGTCATCCGACCTGGCCGGTCCGGCCCTGAGCACCCTGAGTTCGTCGCTCGAGGTCACGTCCTCGTCCGTGCCCGGCAACAAGACCTACGTCCGCGGCGCCAAGAACGCGGAGATCGCCGGCCTGACCTTCAAGGCCACCACGGTGGCGCCGAACGTCATCAAGGCCGTCACTTTCCAGGGTTATATCGACGAGGAGGGGACGGCCAACTTCCTGCCCGGCGCCGACACCGATAACGGCACGGCCACCGGCGTGCGCGACATGGTCTCCGCCGTCAGCCTCTACGACGGCCAGGGCAACAAGATCGCCGGCCCGGTCAATGTCGATCTCGAAGGCCGGGCCGCTTTCAGCGGCTTGAACATCGCCATCCCCGCCGGCCAGTCGTCCGTGCTGGTGGTCCGGGGCGACCTCAGCCCGACCGTGGATCTGGAGAGCTATCCCAACAAGCTGACCTTCGACATCACCGACGCCTCGACCGACATGCAGGTGGTCGACGACAAGGGCGCCAAGGTCAACGCCGTCGGCCAGCTGCCCAATTCCGGGACCAAAGCCGTCTTCTACGCCACGGTCAAGAAGAACGGCACGCTCAAGTTCACCTGGAACGGGACGGGCGGCCGGGCCCTGGCGGGCAAGGAGATCCAGATCGGCACCCTGGCCCTCGAGGCCAAGGACGATTCCTTCGCCCTCAAGACCGTCACCTTCCTGCAGATCGGCGGCGCCGCCCAGTCGATCGGCGGCGCGCGTCTGGCCTATCCCAGCGGCGGCTCCACTGTTTCCACGGAACTGCCGTTCATGGGCAACACCGTCACTTTCAGCAACCTGCCGGCGGTCCTGGACAAGGACAAGACCACCGAGGTCAAGCTGTACGTCACGATCCTGCCGCGGAACGCCGGGGCGGTCTACGCCGAGCAGATCAAGGTGCAGTTCGGGAGCGCCGCCGCGCTGGAATTCGTTTCCCAGACCGACGGCCACCTCGGGCCCGCCGGTACGGACTTCACGGTCGCGAACAACGCGACCAGCAGCGCCGTCGTCCGTTATTCCCTGATGACCGGCGCCAAGACGGCTGATTACCAGCCGAGCTCGGCCTACCACGACGCCTCGAGCGAGGTCATGCGCTTCACCCTCAAGGCCGAGCCGGAAGGAGCGGTGCGGGTGAGGAAGCTGGCGTTCAAGGTCGTCCCCGGCGACGCCGGGCAGGCGGGAGCGGACAACGACGCCCTGGAGGTCTGGGCCAAGGCCAACGGCGACTTCAACGACGATGACAACATCGTCAACCTGGAACAGGTCAGCGGCGACAACAAGGCCCTGATCGGCGAAGGCCCGTCGGCGCGTCTCAGCTACAGCATCGTCCGCGCCGGCGTCGAGAACACCGCGCCGGTGGCCGGCGGCTACGTTTCCCAACCCGGGGACTACGCCCTGATCAGGTACGACTTCGACGAAGGTTCGGAAGCGGGCGTCGGCGCCGGGGTGACGCAGGAATTCAGGTTCAGCCTGGACCTGTCGGCCTTCAATTCCAACAACGACTATTCGCTGAACGTCGAACTGTTGGGCGCCGCCAATCTGGCCTGGACCGACGTGCCGTCCGGGGCCTACACGGCGCTCACCGGCGCCGATGCCGTCGGCTTGCCTTTGGGCAATATGCTCACGGTCAGGAGGTAACCTTACCGTTCCGGGACCGGCCGGACGTTCGTCCGGCCGGTTTTTCGGCTCTTTTCAGGCCGCCTTAAAAATGGTATGATTAAACAGTAAAAGGGCGGAATTGCCCCCGGAAATAAACAAAAAAAGGACTATGTTTCCCTCAGGGAACGACGCCGGGTGGCCGGGAGGCCAGTTCGGCCGGCAATTCAACGGCGGCGACGCCGGCGACAAGCCGCCGGAATGGCTGATGGGCGCGTCCGCCGAAGAATACGAAACCGAGCCTTTGGAGAGCTTCGGCGGCGACTTGCTTCCGGCAGAAGATTTCAACCGAATTTTGAATATCGGGCTTCATTTCTTTGAAGGGCTGAAAGATATCTGAGCTTGCGCCGTCATATTAAGGAAGTACGGGACCCGGATGAAGGGTCTTTTTTCGTAGGGCGTGACTACAAACCTATTCCTTGCACGCCCGGAGACCCGCCTAGGGCGTCAGCCGTGACGGTTCATCAGTTAATTTACGAAAGCCCTGCCTGCTGGCAGGCAGGCGCAGGCGATCTAAGGTCAGACGGTGAACAATGGACCAGCCGTCCGCCGCCCGGCGGGTCTTGTTCATTAGCGGTGATCCGGGCCTGTTACGGCCGTTTTTTAGCTTAAAATGAGGGTTGCTGAGAACTATCCGCTTTGCTACAATTGCGGGACATATATGGCTTCCGGCAAGCAATTAAAAGTGGCGGTGATGGGCATCGGCTGGGTCGGCGGGACCGTCGCCAGGTATTTTCAGGACCTGGGATCGGAGCCGCTGCTGTACGACCCGCCCAAGGGCCTGGGGGTTTCGGCCGACCTCAGCCGGCCGGACGTTTTCTTCGTCTGCGTCCCGACGCCCTTCGACCGGGCCAGGGGCGGTTTCGACCTGTCCCTGGTGGAGCAGTGCGTTGCCGCCATTCCCGGCGAGAAGATCATCGTGACGAAATCCACCATCCTGCCCGGCAGCACCGAATATCTGCAGGCCCGTTTTCCCCGGCACCGTCTGCTGTTCAATCCGGAATTCCTGAGGGAAAAGACGGCCGACGCGGATTTCCGCCGGCCGGACCGGCAGATCATGGGCTTCACCGCCCGGAGCCGCGACGCCGCCCAGGCGGTCCTGGACCTGTTGCCGCCGGCGCCGTTCACCCGCGTCGTGCCGGCCGGCGAGGCCGAGATGATCAAATATTTCGGCAACGCCTTCCTGGCCATGAAAGTGGTCTTCGCCAACCAGATCTACGACCTGTGCTCGAGCCTGGGCCTTTCTTATGAAACGGTCAGCGAGTGCGCCGCCGCCGACGGCCGCATCGGTCCCAGCCATCTGGCCGTGCACTGCGACGGCTACCGCGGTTACGGCGGCCACTGTTTCCCCAAGGACGTGCGGGCGCTGATCCAGCTGGGCGACCGGCTCGGAATCGACCTCGGCCTGCTGAAGACGACCGAAAACATCAACGACCGGCTG
>CAYPMU010000116.1:0-4341 GCA_964411975.1 uncultured Gammaproteobacteria bacterium
TAGAGCACGCGGCCCTTGTGGTAGACCGACGAGTCGGACGAGTTCAGGTACTTCGGGCCGTCGCCCTCGCCGATGCGGCGCGCGCCGAAGCCGAGCACGCGTCCCTGCGGATCGCGGATCGGGAACATCAGGCGGCCGCGGAAGCGGTCGAAATAGCCGGTGCCGCGCTCGCTCTTGGAGTCCAGCCCGGCGCGGTACAGTTCGCCGTCGACGAACCCCTTCTTGCGCATGAAATTAAGCAGCGAATCCCAGGAGTCGGGCGAGTAGCCGATCATGAAATCCTCCAGCGTCTCTTCCCTGAGCCCGCGCCGGCCGACGTAGGCCCGGGCGCGCTCGGCCTGCCGGGTCTTGAGCAGCACTTCGTGGTAATAGCGCGCCGCCAGGCGGTTGGCGTCGAACAGGCGCCGGCGGTCGCGGTCCGCGCCTTCGTCCTCATAACGCAGGACCACGCCGGCTTTCCGGGCCAGCTGCTTCCGGGCCTCGACGAAATCCACGCCCTCGATCTTCTCGACGAAGGTGAAGATGTCGCCGTCCTCGCCGCAGCCGAAGCAGTGCCAGCGCTGGCGTTCCGGATTGACCATGAACGACGGCGTTTTCTCGCTGTGAAAAGGACAGGGCGCCTTGTAGTTGACCCCGGCCTTGCGCAGTTGGACGTATTCGGAAATGACCTGAACGACGTCCAGTTTGGATTTTATCTCCTCAATAACGCTGTTGGCGGACATAATTCGGCGTCAGCGCGTCGATGATCCATTCCAGGGAAAGCTTGGAGGTCTTGGCGCCGGCCGTCAGGTCGCCGCCGCAGATGAGCATCTTCTTCGAGTGGTGGAAATACCAGTCGGCTTCCGGCTCGATCTGCTTGATCGCCATATGGATCGGCGTCAGGTCAATGCGCGAACCGGCGAAAGCGCGGATGTTGTGGTAAGTGCGTTCCTTGTTGACGTAGACGACGAGCTCGAAGCCGTGCTGGTAGGCGAACGAATCCTGGTCGCGGCAGGAACTGACGTAAGCGACCGCCGGCCCGTAGACGGATTCGAACTCGGTGCGCTTGTCCCAGTCCTCTTCGAGCTGGGCCACGTCCATCTGGGAAGCCAGCAGGGCGTCGCATAGGGCGAAGCCCAGGTTCATGACGGCTTGGTCGCCGCCGGCGATATTGCGGTGATAGGCCAGGATCGAGTGCACGCCGAAAGTGCGGTTGGGAACGCGGCCCTGAAGGCCCAAGTCCCCTTCCCTCACCCACTCGACCAACTTGGCCAGTCCGCGCAGCTGCAGGCCGTCGATCGGTATCTTCCGTTCCAGCAGGTGCTTGAAGACCAGGCTGGCGGCGCAGTCGTTCTCGTCGCCCTTATGCTCGTCGAACGGGCCGCGACCGACGCCGACATAGATCTTGTCCGGTTCGACGTCCTTCTTGCCGCCGTCCTTGCCGGTGGGGATGAAGCCCAGATCGGCGTCCCGGCACTCGGGCAGGTATTTTTTCAGCATCCAGGCGGCGGCGACCTCGTCCAGGTGCGGCCGGATGTGGGAAACGATGGTCTGTTTCATACTTTCAGGGCGGATCGCCGACCGGTGAGCCCGGGTCGAAGCGCCTATACTTTACCCCCTTTCGACCAATAAATAAAGCGGCCGGGAACAGACGGCGGCCCTGATCTCCGGCCGCGGAAATTGGCCCGGGCATCAAGCGCCGACCCCGTCACCGCGTCCGAAGCAGGGATTCGATCAATCGATACCGAGTCTCTCGGCAACGCCTCCTTCGCTCCACTCAGTCGGCTCCCCGCGCTCCACCACCTATCCTTTGTTTGTGACGCGGTGAGAGGTTGTCAACTGTCACGAAATTTCCATCGCCCCGCAGTACTGCGGGGCTCGTAAATTTCGGACGTTGACAAAAAAAAGGCGCCGCAGCGCCTCAGGACGATAAGATCAGAGACCGAGCACGACGCGCCAGTCCCGCCAGTCGGTCAGGCGGCGTTTGCCGGCGACCGCGCGGTTGTACGGGCAGTCGAAGATCACGTGTTCCCAGGTCGGCTTCATGATCCCGGCCTGATCGGCGTCGGGACGGTCGTCGACCAGGAGATCGCCGCGGACCAGGGTCTTGTCCGGCGCCAGGATGAGCCGCTTCACGAAATCCGGCCCCAGATGACGCAGGACCCATTCGGTCTTCTCTTGGGGACAGGAGACCGACCCGGAGATGGGCGCGGTGCAAAGGAAGACCTCGTGTCCGGCCGCCGCCATCTCGCGCATGGCCTCGAGGCCGCCGGCCACGGGCTCCAGCCCGAGGAAAAAACCGGGGGCGCGGATCAGTCGCCGCACCTTTTCCCGGTGTTCGGCCGGATACTGCCTCTCGGCGTAAAAAACGACCCGCTGGTCCAGCGGCACGAACGGCAGGTCCGGATAGCAGCTTTGCCACCGGTCCAGGAAGCCCTGCTCGAACTTGGCCAGGACGTCGTCCATGTCCACGAGTATGACCGCCATCGGCGACCTCCGATCTGTACGGGATCAAGGAACTTCCGCTTGAATCTATCAGCGCCGGCGGACGGCGTCAAACCAGACCGGCCCGCAGCCGGCCGCCCAGCCAGGCCGTCAGCTCGTCATAATCGTCGACCACGTGGTGCGCTCCCATCGCCAGCAGATACTCCCGGGGAAAGGAGGTGGTGATGCCGACCACGCGGCAGCCGGCGCCGCGGGCCGCCCGGACGCCGTTATCGGAATCCTCGATGACCAGGCAGCGGCCGGCCGGCACGCCGATCTTGGCCGAGGCCTTGAGGTAAGCCTCGGGATCGGGCTTGCCGCGGCTGAGGTCGTCGCCGGTGATCACGGCGTCGAAGTACGGCCATAGTCCCAGGCCGTCAAAGATGGCTTTCTGGATCGAAGAATTGCTCGAAGTGGCCAGGGCGATCTTGCGGAAGGCCGGCCGGACCCGTTTTATGAAATCGACCACGCCGGGCACCGCCGGGATGCCCTGGGCCTCGGACAGGCTGAGATAGGTCCTGGTCTTGTGGTCCATTATCTCCGTCACCGGGATGTCCCGGCCGCCGCCGTAGACGGACAGCAGATAGCCGAAGATGTCCTCGGACTTCTTGCCCTTGAACTTATCCCATTCGGATCCGGGCGGCGCGAAGCCGAAATGACGGCAGGTCAGCAGCTCCGCCCGGGCATGCAGCGGCTCGGTGTCGGTAATGACGCCGTCCATGTCGAAGATGATGGCTTCCGTGTTCTCCCCGTTCATACCCCGCCAGTTTACTCCGACGGCCGCCCGGACCACAAGGCCGGTGCGGCATGACCACAGGTCAGGTCCGGACGGCGGCGGCGCGCGCCGGAGGACAAAAAAAGGCCCGACCGTGAACGGTCAGACCGGCGTGACGACGTACAGATAGCGCAGTTCCGACGCCGACAGGTTGAAGACGTTATGGCGGCGCTCCGGCCCGATGTAGGCCAGTTGGCCGGCGGCGACGCGCTGCCGCGCCCCCTCGTCTTCGACGACGGCTTCGCCCGAGAGAACGATGATGACCTCCTCGCGGCCGGCAGTGACGTGTTCTCCCACGCTCTCGCCGGACCGCAACACGACCAGACCGGACTTCAGCCGCTTTGATTCGCCGGGCGCGATAACGCGGCCGGCGGCAGACAGGTCCTTAATGAGCATGGCGCTATGCTGCCTGGCGGCGACGTAAAGGTCAAGTCCGGCCGCCGCCGGCCGGACTTTCATGTCGCTTCATTTGACGCTCCGGAGCCGCGCCGGTTCACTTGGGCCGAACCTCTGCGGGCCGGGTGAAGACCGTGAAATGCGACGAATACATCCTGCCGACGGAAAGATACCTGATGCCGTCTTTCTGGAATAAATGCCCGGCGCCCAGCTGTTCGACATGGACGAATCCCTGCCGCCCCATCGCCTCGACGAAAGCAGCGGTGTCTTTGGCCAAATAGGTCCTGTCGTCGACGCGCGCGACCCCGGAACCTAGGGCCGCTTCGGGCAGGGCGAATACGATGCCGATATGATCTGCCTGCTGCCCCAGGGCGCGGCCAAAAACCAGCAGATAGGAAGCTGTCAGGGTCACCAGGGCGAGTCCCAGAATTTTGACGGATATCATCCAACGCATGGCAAAACTATAGCATAGATCATGCACTCCCCCATCACAGATCGAAAAAAGTCCCGCTGATGGCGGAACTTTTTTCGCTGGCGGAGAGGGAGGGATTCCTCCTCCCCCGAATTCGCTCGAATTCCTTTGTGCAAATTCTCCTCCGGAGCCCGGGTCGTCCGGCGAGTGCCATACTAGGCACTCGCCGGCCGTACCCTTCGGATACCTCCCGGCACCAGAGATATAAAAACGGCATCCCCTTCGGGGACACCGG
>CAYPMU010000117.1:0-2448 GCA_964411975.1 uncultured Gammaproteobacteria bacterium
GTTTCGCGAAGGCGGTGATCAGGCCGCCGACGTTCTTTCTCGGCTCAAGGGTGCCTAAAAAAAGCAGGAAGCCTTCGTCCAGCCCGTATTTTCTGCGGATCCGTTCCTGCTCCGGCCAGCCGGTCGGGGCGAATTCCGGTCCGACCCCGGGGTTGATGACCTGGACGCGAGCCGGGTCCAGTCCGTAGCTTTCGACGAGATCGGCTTTAGTGTGTTCTGAAACGGCAACGGTTAAAGCCGCCGCGGCCAGCAGCCGCCGCGGCCGGACCAGCCGGTGCCACAACCGCTGCTTGGCGGAAAAAAATCCGGGGTAGCGCACGAAGGACAGATCGTGGACGGTGGCGATCAGCGGTTTGCGGGTGGCCACGAAATTAAGATTCGGCAGGTAGACGGCGTCGGCGCCGCCGGTCAGTTCCTCGAGAAGCGGCCGTCCCAGGAAGGCGAAAGAAGCGTTGAGCAGCCGGTTGGGATAGCGGCTGAAGCGGTATTCGACGCTCCGGCTCGGGGCCGGCAGATCATCCGGCAGTTTCCGTCCGAAGGCGTTGCAGAACAGGACGTAGTCGCGGCCGGGGACCGCCGGCCGGTCCAGCAGGGCGCGCAAAAGACGCGCCGTGTAGTTGGCCACGCCGCTGCGTCTGGTCTCCAGCATGGGACGGATGTCCAGGGTGATACGCATTACGGCAGTGTAGCACGCGTTCTGGTATCGATGAAGCCGACTTTCGTCTAAGGCGGCGGCGCCTGATCTCCCGCCTTTTTCATTCGTTGTGACCCATCCCTCTTCGCTGAAGCTGCGGGGGATTCGCTTTTTTTGAAAATCTCCGGGCTGGCGCTGGGGGTTCTTAAGGAGGCGAAAAAAGCCGGCCGACGGCCGGCATCGACCCGCCCGCTTGGCGGTCAGACTGCGAATTCCTTGGGGCGTTCTTCGTCCTTGTCCTCGACCCGTTCCCCGGACCGCCATTGCTCCCAGCCGGCATCGACGAGATCCCGGATCTTTTCCTGGAAGAGGCCGGTATCGAACTTTTTGGCGTGCTCGCGGATGGCCCGGGGATCGTAATCCTCGGGGCGGAAGCGGATGATCAGGTTGGCCAGCTCTTCCCAGCTCTGTTCTTCGATGAATTCGCCGGTGACGCCTTCGACGACCGTCTCCTGCGCGCCGCCGCGGCGGTAGGCGATGACCGGACGCCCCGAAGCCATGGCCTCGACGGCGGTGATGCCGAAGTCCTCTTCCTGCGGATGGAGATAAGCCAGTCCCCGGCGGTACAGCTCGGCCTTGTCCGTCTCGCTGACCTTGCCCAGGAATTCGATGTTCTTCTTGGCCATGGCCCGGAGTTTGGCCATCTCCGGCCCTTCGCCGAAGATCTTCAGGGGCCGTCCCAGCTTGTTGAAGGCCTGGACGATGACGTCAAAACGCTTGTAGGTGACGAGTCGGCCGCCGGCGACGTAATAATCGCCGACCCGCGGAGCGATGGAAAAACGCGCCGTTTCGACCGGGGGATGGATGACCCGGCTGTCCCGCTGGTAGTATTTGCGGATGCGGCGCTTGACGGTCTCGGAGTTGGCGATGAAGCGGTCGACCCGCTCGGCGGCGTGCCGGTCCCAGACGCGCAGGCCCGACAGCATGTAGGGCATGAGCTTCTTGATCGGGCGGGGGAGGCCCAGTTCGTTGACGTAGGAATGGGTGTCCGACCAGAGGTAGCGGGTCGGCGTGTGGCAGTAGCAGAGATGCAGCGTCTCCGGACGGGTGATGACGCCCTTGGCGAAAGCCGAGGTGCTGGTCAGGACGACGTCGTAATCATTCAGGTTGTGGTGTTCCGTGGCCGCCGGCATCAGCGGCAGGAACCACTTGTACTTCCTCAGGGCGAAGGGGACGCCCTGGAGGAAGGAGGTGCGGATGTCCTTGCCGTCGAAGGCCCGGCCGACGCGTTTGGGGTCATGCAGCAGGGCGAAGGTCGGCGCTTCCGGCCACATATCCTGAAAAACCTGGAGCACGCGTTCGGCACCGCCGTCTTGGATGAGGTAATCGTGGACTAAGGCGATCTTCATCGGAGTCGAAGCTGTTCAATTAACGTTCACCACCATCATATCTTATAACGCCGAAGGTGGCACCGCCGTCTTGGATGAGGTAATCGTGGACTAAGGCGATCTTCATCGGAGTCGAAGCTGTTCAATTAACGTTCACCACCATCATATCTTATAACGCCGAAGGTGGCACCGCCGTCTTGGATGAGGTAATCGTGGACTAAGGCGATCTTCATCTTGTGTTGGTTGATATTCGGCTTCGGATCACGCCGCTCAATAGGCCCCCTTGCGTCCCAGTACGACCAGCGGCGTCTTGAGCAGGATGGCCAGGTCGAGCCAGGGCGACCAGTTCTCAATATAGAACGTATCAAGTTTGACCTCTTCGTCAAAGGTCAGGTCGGCCCGTCCGGAGACCTGGGCCAGGCCGGT
>CAYPMU010000117.1:2458-4284 GCA_964411975.1 uncultured Gammaproteobacteria bacterium
AGGCTTGATGGTCAGCACCCGGCGCTGGTGGTCGCGGTATTGGGCCACCTCTTCGGGCAGGTGCGGCCGCGGCCCGACCAGGCTCATCCAGCCGGTCAGCACCAGGAACAGCTCCGGCAGTTCGTCGATCGAATACTTGCGGATGAACCTCCCGACGCGGGTGACGCGCGGGTCCTCCTTGATCTTCACCAGCGGACCCTCGGCGCGGCTGTCCAGGTGCCTCAGTTCGTGATAGCGCTGCGAGTGGGTGCCCGGGCGCATGGAGCGGAATTTCAGGTAGCGGAAGGCGCGTCCGTGTTCGCCGATCCGGGTGACCGGCGATCCGTCGTCCAGCCGGCTGAAGAACACCGGACCCTTGGAATCGAGGACAATGGCCAGCGCGGTCAGCAGCATGATCGGCGAGGTCAGGATGATCAGCAGCAGGGAGACGATGACGTCGAAGATCCGTTTGAAGATCTTGCCCCAGCCGTCGAGCCGCGTTCCCTTGATCTCGACGATGGGCAGGCCGGCCAGCGTGCCGATCTCGATGTTCTTGGCGTGGGTGGCCAGCAGGTCGGCCGAATAGCGGAAGGTCAGGTGCCGCGCTTCGGCGAAACCGAGCAACCGGGACAATTCCTGGCGGCTGATGTCGGGATTGGTGACGATGATCTCGTCGAGCTGTCCGGTCGCGGCCAGGCCGGCCATCTCCACCTCGATGTCCGCGTCGAACGTCTGGATGGTCCGGATGATCTTGTAGCCCGAACTCGGCCGCCGGCCGAATTCGGCGGTCAGCAGTTTGGTGGCCCGTTCGTCGCCGCCGACCAGCAGCACCCGGTGAGTGCCGATGCCAAAACGCAGCAGCAGCCGCTGGACCAGCCGCACGGCGACGCGCCCGAAGCTGACGTAGACGATGGCCGCGACCCAGGCCGCCAGCACGATGAACCGGGAGGAGAACAGTTCGCGGCGGAAGAAGATGAAGACGATCAGGGTGAGGATGGCCGTCGAGGAGGCGAAGAATATCCGGGAGACCTCGGTCTTCAGGCGGCGCGGACCGGTGACGGCGTACAGTCCGGCCAGGGCATAGAACATGACGAACAAGGCCGATCCGCCGGCCGTCAGCAGCAGGTAATCGGAGAAGGGCAGGTCAAAAACGACCGGTCGAAGACCGGCCAGCCAGCCGAAACGCAGCGAATAAGCCGTCAGACCGGCCAAAAAAACCAGGCCGAAGTCGACCGGTACCAGTATGGCGGCGAATGCTAATTCGCTCTTCTTCATATATTATTGGACGATTTACCTATCTTAGGTCGAAAGCCGCTTTGAGGCAATATATGTGGATAAACGCCCGGCCGGAGGGCATCCCGAATAAAAAAAAGACCCGTACAGACGGTACGGATCTTCGAGGGCGGTCAGTGTTCGACGCGGTCGGCGCGCGGCGGGCCGAGCAATTCGGTCAGCTCGGAGTGGTTGAGACAACCTTGCCGCTGCAGCGCCAGACGCACGGTTTGGTATTGTTTTCGCCGGCTGTTCAGCAATTCTCCGGCATCCTTGAGCGCCATTTCCACCAGAGCGTGAGTGTCCTTATCCAGTTTTTCCCGGTCGATCAGCCGCAGCAACCGCCGGCGGCCGATGCGGCCGTGTTTTTGCCGCAGCTCCTTGATCATGACCTTCTGGGCCAGGAGCCCGGCCAGTTCGCAGGAACGGGCCAGGTCGCTTTTAGGGCTTTCGGCCGGGTTGGCGTCATTCAGGCAGAGCAGTTCGGCCGCGATGCCGCCCATCAGCGCCACCAGGTAATCCCAGGAGACTTTCGGTTCCAGACGGCTGGCCGCGTTGGTCCAGGGTATCAGCGT
>CAYPMU010000118.1:0-659 GCA_964411975.1 uncultured Gammaproteobacteria bacterium
GCCACCCAGGCCCAGATCGGCGGCTTGTTTCTCGTACTGTTTCCTGAGATCGCCTTCGCCGACGATGACCGCCTTGGTCCGCGACAGTTCTTTCGTGGCCAGGGCCTGCAGCAGCGACGGCACGCCCTTGAAGTAATGCGCCCGGTCGAGTCCGCCGACGAACAGGATGATCCGGTCGGAAACGTTGAGGCCGTAGCGGAAAAGGAGTTCCGGCGGCTTGTCGCCCGGCGCGAACCGGACGGTATCGACCGCCGGGGCCAGTTCCCGGAAATGAAAACGCGGCCGGCGCGAAAGATCGGCGATGTTGCTGTTCAGCAGGTAGTCGAAGCTGGTGACGACGATGCGGTCGGCGGCGCGCAGGACGCACGGCTGGAGCAGCCGCCGGTGCGTCCGGAAGAACGCGCCGAGGACGCCCCGGCCGACCACGTCCATGTGGTAGACCAGTGCCAGCCGGGACGACGGCGAAAAACGCCGGCTGAGGGCGAGCGGCTCGGCCCCGCCGAAGAACGGATAATGCAGGAAGGTCAGCGGGAACGCGCTCATGATCCCGGCGGCGGCCGGGACGAAGGCCGCGTTGCCGAAACGGCCGCAGGCGCCGAGTTCGTGCACGAAAAAAGGCGCTTCCGGATATTCCAGGGGCTGCCGCGGCCGGGGCGTGA
>CAYPMU010000118.1:669-4155 GCA_964411975.1 uncultured Gammaproteobacteria bacterium
CAATTCGGCCAGTTTGCCGATGCCGCCGCGGTAAGGCGGGAAGGTCGGGGTGACGATGGCGATCCTGGTGCTCATAGGCGCTGCATCAAAATTTCCAGACCCGGCCCCGGTTGGCCCGGTGTTTGTCGCGCACGGCCTGTTCCAGGTCGACGCCGAAATGATTGGCCAGGTCGCAGAGGTACATGAAGACGTCGGCCAGCTCGCCGGCGGCCGTTTCCGACGCGGCCGGTCCGAGCTTCCATTTCTTCCGCATCTCTTTGGCCAGTTCGCCGACCTCTTCGGCGAAACGGATGAAGACCTCGTTAGGATCCTTCGTCCAGTGCTGTTCGTCCACCAGGCGGCGCACGAACGATTGCCACTCGGCGAGACCCGGTTTCGACGGCAAAGTAAGTTCGGACATAACTCGGTTCAGACGATGATAAACCGCAATGCCGACCACAGGACGGTCATGAGCGGGTTGGCCACGTATCTGGTGAACGGACCGGAAACGTCCTGGAAGCTGATCACCGGGGTGAACAAACGGACGATCTCCCGGTCGCTGACCTGGCGCAGCCGCGCCGTGGCCAGCCTGACCCTGAGGATGCGCCACCAGCTCGCCGGCCGCAGGAAATAAACGTAGACCCTGGCCTTCTGCTTCCACCAGCCGGACCGGACGGCGGCCAGGAACAACGCGGCCTCGGACAGCAGCAGCCACGGCGCCAGCACGGCCAGGGTCCAGAGGCGCAGGTTCTGGAAGAGGACGATGTAACGGTTCCGCTCCATGTAATAATACTTGGCGATGCTGCGGGAGAACTCGTACTTGTGGTAGACCGTCGAATGCGGCGCCAGGACGTTGGCGTAGCCGGCCAGGCGCAGGCGCCAGCCCAGGTCCAGGTCCTCGTGGTACAGGAAAAGCTCCTCGTCCAGCAGCCCCGTGCGGCGCAGGGCCGCGGCGCGGTACAGGACGCCGGCCCCGGAGGCGTAAGCCAGTTCCTTGATGCCGGCGTGCCGCCACGACGCCGCCGGCCGGCGGTAATCCTGGCAATAGCCGAAACCCAGGAAATGGATGGCGTTGCCGGTGCTGTTGATCAGGTGGCGGTCCGGGTGCAGCAGCAGCAGCGACTGGACGGCGCCGATATGCTCGTCGGCTTCGGCGACCCTGACGGCCTGGACCAGGAAATCCGGCTCGACCACGGTGTCGTGATTGAGCAGATAGACGTAATCGGCGCCGCCGTCGAGCGCCGCCTTCAGGCCGACGTTGTTGCCGCCGGCGAACCCCAGATTGCGGTCGTTGACGATCAGGGTGACCTCGGGATGGTCCCGCCGCACGCGGTCCGCCGTGGCGTCGGTCGAACGGTTGTCGACGCAAATGACCGCCGCTTCCAGTTCGCCCCGGTCCATGGCGGCCAGGCTGCCGAAACAATCGCCGAGATAACGCTCGGCGTTGTAGGTGACGACGATGACGGCGACTTTCAGGCGGCGGGCGCTCATGGTCCCTCCCCTTTTTCCGTCTTCAGGGAGGAGCGCTTCAGGCCGATCTCCCTGACGACCAGCGTGATGTCATGGTCGATCTTCTGCAGCCGGAGGAATATCCGGAAAACGAGATAGAACAGCGCGATGATCGACAGGTAGATGACGGCGTCGACGCCTCGGCCGACGCCGATCAGCCGGGCGAACCAGCTGGTGGCCTGGGGCAGCAGGGCGGCCACGGCCACGGCGATCCAGACGGCCGACCACAGGACCAGCCAGGCCACGGTCAGCGAACCCTCGCGGAAACGGCTGACCGTCCGCGACAGGGCGAAGAGGACGAAGGCGACGATGAGTATCTGGATGGCTAACATAAGTGTGGCGTCGGCCGGCTCACTTGGCCAGGCGGTTCAAAAGCAGCCGGCCGGCGGTCTTGAGTCCGACGATGAAGCCCTGGCCCTTGGACAGCGAGTATTCGGTATAGACCGGGACGATCGGCACTTCGGCCAGCCGCCAGGCGTGGCGCTTGATCTCATGGACGATCTCCGAGGAGACCTCCATGCGGTCGGTCTTGATCTCCAGCTCTTCGGCCGCGCGGCGCGAAAAGGCCCGCAATCCGGACTGGCTGTCCCGCACCCACAGCCCGAACAGGACGAAGGTCAGGGCGTTGCCGATCCAGTTGGCCAGGCGGCGGGAAGCCGGCATGCGGCCGCGTTCGGCGGTGCGGCAGCCGAGGACGGCGTCGGCCCGGCCCGAACGGATCGGTTCGATCAGCCGCGGGATGTCCGCGACGCGATGCTGGCCGTCGGCGTCGAAGGTGACGACGATGTCGGCGCCGGCCAGGACGGCGGCGGCGATGCCGGTGCCCAGGGCCGCGCCCAGGCCGCGGTTCAGGAAATGGCTGATGATCTCGGCCCCGGCGGCCCGGGCCGCGGCGGCCGTGCCGTCGGTCGAACCGTCGTCAACGACCAAGACCAGGTCGGCGGCCGGCTTCAGCGCCCGGACCACCTGGCCCACGGTCTTTTCCTCGTTGTATGCCGGGACGACCACGACCAAACGCATAAGCGTCACTTGCCGAAGTTCGAACTGAGCAGGCCTTTGTGCGCCGTGGTGTATTCGATGGATTTCTGCAGACCCTGTTCCAGGCTGACCAGCGGTATCCAGCGCAGCGTTTCCTTGACTTTGGTCAGGTCCGGCAGGCCCAGCACGCTCATGAACAGCAGCGGCGGCTGGAAGACGACCTTCGAGGATGAATTGGTCATCTGGATGACCTTCTTGGCCACGTCGGCCAGCTTGATGTCGTAGTCGCTGCCGATGTTCATCGGCCCGGGGTCCTGCCCGAAGTTCATCAGTTTGACCATGGCGTCGACGACGTCGCTGACGTAGACCAGCGAGGTCCGGAAATTATCGTCGCCGTAGATGACCAGGTCCTTGCCGTCCAGGGCGTCGGTGATGAAGTCCGGGATCATCTGCCCGTCGAACAGGGGCATGCGCGGCCCGTAAGTGCGGAAAATGCGGGCGATGCGGATATCGAGCCCGTGCACTTCCTTGTAGGTGTTGACCATGGTCTCGGCCCAGCGCTTGCCTTCGTCGTAGCAGGCCCGCGGCGACAGGTGGTTGAAGGCCCCGAACTCCTCCTCCTTGAAGGCGTGGCCGTCCGGCTGGCGCGGCCCGTAGACGACCGAGGTCGAGGCCTGGAAGAACTTGGCCTTGTACTTGACCGCCAGGTCGAGGACGTTGCGCAGGCCGACGGAGTTGGCCAAGGCCGTCTGGTGCTTGAACTGGTCGAATTTCTTGGCCGAGGTCGGACAGGCCAGGTGGTAGATCTCCTGGATGCCCTGGAATCGCAGCTTGAAGCGGTCGAGTTCGGCGAACTTGTCCAGCTCCAGCGGTTCGTTGATGTCCGCCCGGATGAATTCAAAATCGGGATTGGGCAGCAGATAATCGATGTTCTGTTCGCTGGAGGTCACGAAATTGTCCACGCAGATGACCTTGGCGTCCTTGAGCAGCCGCTCGCACAGGAATGAGCCGATGAAACCG
>CAYPMU010000119.1:0-4105 GCA_964411975.1 uncultured Gammaproteobacteria bacterium
CCTTCTTCGTCAGCGGGGAGTTGAACCAGCGGCTGCTCATGACCCCGGAGAAGAAGACGATGCAGGTCAGTACGACCGCCGTCGTGCCCAGGTCGCGCCAGACGGGCACGATCATGACGTAGAGCCAGACGACGGTGATCCAAGTGGTGATGCCGCGCAGCCATTGGATGAACTTCTCCGCCTGCTCCGCGTCCAGGGGCTTGACCTTGTCGGTCACCAGGCCCGCGCCCTTGGTGGCGTAGACGATGATGTCGACCAGCACCGTGGCCCGGACCCAGAACAGCGTCAGAAGGATGGATGAGACCAACCCCGAGACGATGATCAGCCCGCGGCCGACGGCGATGGCCGCGGCGTTGTCGCTGAGGCCCGCGATGAGCAGGCCGGCGAACGTCAGGAGCAGCGGCAGGCCGATGGACAGGTAGAGCAGACGCAACGTCAGGTCGATGTTGTTCCTGACCCATTCGGCCGCGTCCTTGACCTTGTTGCCCACGATCAGGGCAACCAGTTTGAACAAATTCATGACAAACCTCCTTGAAACGATGGTTGGACGTCAGACCGATGATCAGACCGGGAGGAACATCTTCCACCAGGCCGGCTTGGAACGCGGCTGCTTGAACCGCGCCAACTGCTCGTCGACCCGGGGCTGAAGGCTGCTGTTGAATTCCTGGTACTTGGACCAGATCTTCTTCAGCGCTTCGACTCCGTGGTGGAAACCGTCGCGCACGGCGGAACCGAGGGCGCCAAGATAATCCTTGAGGGCGAACTTGGCGTTCCGGTTCTCCAGGAGCGGCAGCATTTCCAGACGGATCTGGGGATCCATGGCCATGAAGCCGATGAACTCCTCGCGGGAATCGAGCTCGTGAAGACACTCGACCACGCGGCGGCGCTCTTCGGGGCTCATGGTACGGAGCCACTCGTTGAACATCTGCAGCTCCTCGGGCTTCATGGCGCCGAGGATGTCGAAGGGCGACTGCGGACCCTGCTTCTGCGGCTTCTTGGCCTCTTCCGCCGGCTTCTTCAGCTTGGCGTCGATGGCCTCGAAGCAGCAGGGGGCCGCCGGCACGTTCTGGCCGATGGCCTGGGACAGCTTGATCGCCTGCTTCTGGAACGGCTTGAGCTGGGTGAGCTTCAGGCAGTCCGGAAGGTGGACGTGGCCCAGGGCGTCGAGGACCAGTTCGGTCTCGATCGCCAGCTTGACCGCCTCGGTGGCGGCCTGGGCCTTGTCGGTGACCCCGCCCTTCTTCATGATGTTGCCGAAGTGCTTGGCCGACTCGATGATCAGGCGCTTGGCCAGTTCGGTGATGCCGGCCGGGCCGAAGGTGTTCAGCGGGATGTGGCTCGCGGCGAAGGCCACGGCCGTCGGTCCGAACCGGCCCAGAGCCTGGGCGAGGGCGGGCGACATGGTGGTCAGCATCCGTGAGACTGGTCCGCTCGTGGAGAGCATGTCCACGATCGACGTGACGATGTTCTCCATCTCGGGTTCCAGCGTCTCGCCGATCTTGTCGAAACGGTCCGGCTTGTTCTTGTTCTCTGCCATTTGCGGCCTCCTGTGAGATCTTCTCTCCGCGTCTAAAGCGAAGTTTTGATTGTAAGGACCGTGACGACGACGTGCCGGTGGGACCGGAACGCGCGTCTGTTACGAACCATTCGTAACGGCTGAATATAGCAAAAAAATCATATTTTGTCAATGGTTACGGACAAACGGACAGATTTAAAAATAAGGCTGAAACGACCCGATTTGGTGATTTAAGGCCGGTTATATATGATTAGTGGGTCTATGTCTCCCGGACTAAAACGTCTGACGGATGGGCTTATCCGCCGGGAAAAGATCATCCTGGCCGCAGCGGCCTTGTTCTTCGTCGCGGTGATGACGGCGGTCTGTTTTTGGAAATACCGCATCTTCGCTTACGACGGCATCGACTTGGCCATCTTCAACCAAGTCTTCTGGAACATGCTGCACGGCCGGTTCTTCACCGGCTCGATCCACCCCCATTCCTACCTCGGCGACCACGCGGAGCTGACCATGCCGCTGCTGCTGCCGCTTTACGCTCTCTGGCGGGATCCGCGCCTGCTGCTGCTGCTCCAGGCCGCGGCCCTGGCTCTGCCCGTCTGGCCGCTATGGCTCATCGCCAAACGGCGGCTGGCGGCCAGCCGTCTGCCCGCCCCGGCCGTCAAACTGCTGCCGCTGGCCGTGGCCGCTGTCTATTTGGCCAGCCCTTTCATCCAGAACATCGGCCTTTACGAGTTCCACATGCTGCCCTTCGCCCTGCTGCCGCTGTTCCTGGCGCTGCTGGAATACGAAAGGGAACGGAAAGGACCGTTCCTGGTTTACGCCCTGCTGGCGCTCCTGACCCGCGAGGACGTGGCCCTGGTGCTGATGGCCCTGGGACTGCTCGCCTGGATCGAACGTAAGCCGCGCTTCTGGAGGATCGCGCCGCTGCTGCTGTCCGCCGCCTGGTTCGCCGCGGCTTTGAAGCTGATCGCTCACTTCGCGCCGGCGGGCGGCTACAAATACTCGATCTACTATGCCTGGCTCGGCGGCACGCCCGGAGAAATGGCCGTCAACGCCCTGCGCCACCCCGGACGCCTCATCGTCCACGTCATCACGCTGGCCAACGTGGAAATGATCCTGGGGTTCGCCCTGCCCTTCATGTTCCTGATCTTCTGCCGGCCGGCGCGCCTGATCCTGGCCGCCGGTCCGCTGCTGCAGTTCGTCCTCGGTTCGGCCGGCGGCGGCGAGATGATCATGCAGCTGCACTACGCCACGCTGTTCCTGCCGGCCTTGTTCCTGGCCTTCATCGAAGGCCTTACGGCCCTGCCCGATATCGCCAAAAAAATGTCCGCCCGCGGCGTCATGCACGCCCCGACGCTGCTGACGGCGATCGTCGTGAGCGGCGTCATCTACTGCAACGTCATCCTCAGCCCGCTGCCGGCGGCGGCCATGCGGCTGGTCCGTCCCGGTAACGACCTGGCCCGGGCGGCGGCGGCAGAAAGCCTCCTGCGACTGGTACCGCCGGACGCATCCGTGGCGGCTAGCTACGTCCTGCTGCCGCGGCTGTCCTCGCGGGAACGGATCTATTCCCTGCATTACGCCTACTTAGGCGTCAGCCAGTTCGGACTGACGCCGTACGAACTGCCGCCGGACACCCGTTTCACGGCCCTCGACACCGAGGACCTGCTCATCTATCAGGCGCAATTCCGGGACACGGCCTGGGCGGCGCCGCATGTGCCCGGCGGTTTCGGGCGGCTGCGCGCGGCGGCCGGCAGCCTGGTCTACAACCGCGATAATTTCCAGCTCTTCGACCGGGGGGCGGCGGCCGCCATCCGGCCTTCGCGTCAGCTGCGGCAGCCGGCAGACGACGGATTCTGCGACGGCATCCGCCTGGAGGCCGCCGGCCTGGAAACGCGGCTGGACGCGGCGACCGAACGGAAAGTTTTGAGCCTGGTCACGGCCTGGTCCGGCGCCGGCGGCAGCCGGGTCCTGGCCATGCGTTTCCGCCTCGCCGGACCCGAGGGGACGGTCGTGGACCGCCTGTTCCCGCTGGCCAACGGGCTGACCCAGACCTCGGAACTGTCCGGCGGGACGGTCGCCGGCGAGCTGGTCCTGGACGCTTCGGGCTGGCCGCCGGGCGAATATTTCCCGGAGATATCGCTGGAGGAGCAGGATGACCGGATGGTGTTGAACGGGATACGCTCGATGACCAGGCACGTCGAGGACACGGAGATCTGCGGCCGGGCCGCGCTTGCGCCGATCAAAATGGAATGACAACCCGACTTCACCATTGAAGAGCGATGCGGTCAGCGATCAGAAAAAGCCCCGCGGGCGACGAACGCCCATCTCGTTCCCGACCACCGACCCGTATGCTTCAGACGGGGTTGGCCTTCTCAAGACGGCTTCAGCCGCCGCCCGCGGGACTAAAGCCGCGGCAAAGATCCGGTATCACCCCCGCACCAATAAACAGGTCGTGAGAAGATCTATTGGTGCGGCGGTTAATTCCGCGGCTTATGAAAAACCCACGGCAGAGCTGCCGTGGGTTTTGAGAGGAGGGAGGACGGGGCGGGCGGTCAGCGGTACAGCAGGCGGGCGTAATCGACCGCCAGCGGG
>CAYPMU010000120.1:0-4084 GCA_964411975.1 uncultured Gammaproteobacteria bacterium
CGACGCCCGGCAGGAACGAGTACTGCTCGGGCGGCGCGTCCAGGCAAAAAGGGGTCACGGCGATGCCCCGGCCAAGACAATGGTTGAGAAAGGCGGCGGCCGAACCCAGCGTGTCGCCGTCCGGCTTCTTATGCGAAACGGTCAGCACCCGTTTGGCTCCGGACAGAGCGTCCTGCGCGCCGCGATGAACGAATCTGATGTCCATATTCATGCCCTCTCCGGAACGGCGCGGGGCCGGGACGGGAGAAGCTAGGCAATATAACCGCCGGCGCGCCGGGCGTCAAGACTAAAAAGGACCGCGGGCCGCGGCCCCCGCCGCCGGAGCGGCTCATTTCAGTTCGATTTGGTCCAATTCCTCCGAAGGGAACATCCCCTCCAGGGTTTTTTTGAATATCCGTTCGCGGACGGTCCCGTCCAGGAACTTATCCGGACCGCCGGGCGGCTTGTCCTTTTCCCAGCGGCGGTAGGCGTCGATCACGTACCTCATGTCCATGACCACCAGCATGATGTCGTCGATCCGGTCCTCTTCGGTCAGTTGCCGCTTGCTGCGGCGGATCTGGTCCATCTTGCGGTCGAGCACGAACTGTTTCGTGTTCAGCGTGAACTGGATGCCTTTGTTCTTGATCTCCTCGCCGCCGTCTTCGACGCGGACGCCGCGGGAGTGATCGGTCTTGCGCAGGATGAAATCGATCTTCTGGGCGACGTCCTGATAAACGTCGGCTCCCAAAACCTGGCAGGGCAGCCCCCGGTCCAGCTCCAGCTTGCGGAACAGCTGGACCATCATCTTTTCGGCGACAAAACCCATCTGTACCCCGCCGGTCTCCAGCCGCTCCCGCACCGCTTCGTAGGCCTTGACCCGGTCGGGATGGGTCTGACGGCCGGCGATCTCTTCGGACAGGATCTGCCGGTCCAGCAATTCTTGCAAGCGGCTCTTGGCCCGCTCGATGAGCAGGCGCTTGCGCAGGCCGCGCGGCACCGTCTCCCGGTCCAGATGATAATCCAATCCCCAGGCCAGATCGGTGATGATCTCTCCTTTGGTCACCGGAACTTCACGGCCGTCCCCGCGCCGCCAACGCAACTGGCCGTCGCGATACGCCACTTTTCTCGCCCCGGGCGCCGGTTCGCGCTCCGGCCTTTCCGGATGGTCCAGAACGGCCAGATCCTCTTTTAGTTCTTTCATGATCTCCTGCTTGCGGCGCTGAACCTCGAAGATCTCCTGCTGGGCTTCCCTGGTCGATTCGCTCTTCTCCGCCCGTTTCTCCAAATGCCAATCCAGCACGGCTTGCAGCCGTTCAGTCCGGTCTTGAGGGTCGCCCGCGGCGGCCGCGGCCAGATCAGCGTCCGGGACCCGGTCACCCTGTCGCTGCTCCGCCAAGCCCATCTCGTCCTTGGCGATCTCCCCGTAAGTTTCCAAAGTTTGTCTGAATCCCTGGCGCATAATTCAAGTATGACCTAATTATAGCGAAAATCAGCCTTAATTTCAATGCCGGACGGTCTCTGTCTGCGCTCCCGACCCCTGCTTATTTGCCATATCCGCCTTAACTGATACAATTTTGAGGCGCTGTGGACTGATCCCGCCGTATCGCCTGGACCGGACCGCGCGGCGCCAATGATATGTTTCTACAGAAACTGGAAACCATCGGATTCAAATCGTTCGCCGACAAGACCGAACTCGATTTTTTGCCGCCTTCGGCCACGACCAAGGGCATTACGGCCATCGTCGGCCCGAACGGGTCCGGCAAATCCAACGTCGCCGACGCGCTGCGCTGGGTCCTCGGCGAACAAAGCACCAAGCTTCTCCGCGGCAAGAAGGCCGAGGACGTCATCTTCTCCGGCTCGGAAAAGCGGGCCCGCTCGAGTTTCGCCGAAGCGACGATCTACCTGAACAACGAGGACGGCAAACTGCCGATCGAATACACCGAGGTCAGCATCACCCGCCGCGTCTACCGCGACGGCGCTTCCGAATACCTGATCAACAAATCCAAGGTCCGCCTGTCCGACATCCAGCTGCTGCTGGCCCAGGCCCAATTCAGCGCCCGTTCCTACTCGGTCATCGGGCAGGGCATGGCCGACGCCATCCTCACCGCCTCGCCGCAGGAACGCAAGGAATACATCGACGAGGCCGCCGGCGTCCGCCAGTTCCAGCTGAAACGCGACCAGTCGGTGGCCAAGATGGACCTGACCAAGGAGAACCTGGCCCAGGCCGAGATGCTCCTGAACGAGATCGAACCGCGCCTGCGCTCGCTGGCCCGGCAGGTCAAGCGCCTGGAGACCCGCGGATCGCTGGAAGAGGAGCTGCACGCCGTCGGTCACCAGTACTACGGCCGGCTCTGGTCCGACCTCAAGACCCAGATCGACGCCCGCCGCGGCACGCTGGGCAAGTTCGAGGAGGAATGGAAACAGAAGGAGTCGACGCTGACCGAGGCCCAGGGAGAACTCGGCACGCTGGAAACGCAGGAGCAGGGCTCGGACGCCTTCGAGGGGCTGCAGACGGAATACCAGAAACTCGTCGAAGAAAAGAGCCGCCTGCGAGACCGCGAGGTGGGACTGCGGGGCCGGATGGAAGTGGCGGCGCAGGTGCGCAAGCAGACCGCGACCACACTGCCGCTGTCCAGGATCATGCAGGAAGTGGAAGGTCTCGGCGCCGACCAGGACGCGGCCATCGGCAAGCTGAAAGCGGCGGCGACTTTGGAGGCCGCCCAGGCGACGGTGCCTTCGTTCGAGGGTGTCCGCGACTCGGCCAGGTCCCTGCGCGAACGTCTGGAACGGCCGGCTCCGGAAATGCCGGTCGTCGAACCGGACCAGGCCCTGGTCAAGGAGATCGCCGAGATCGGCGCGGCCCTGGCCGGCCAGGACGAGAAGATCAAGCGGGTCCAGGCCCAGCTGCAGGATTACAACCGCGTCGAACGCCAGAAGAAAGAGAAATTCTTCTCGCTGCAGCGCGGCCTGCAGGAAAAGATCAACGTCGCCCATGAACTCGAGCGCCGCCTCAACGACGAACGCATCGAACTGGCCCGGCTGGACACCAGACGCGAAGCCCTGGAACAGGAAATGACGCAGGAACTGGGCGAGCGCGCCCAGCACGCCAAGGACAGCTACAACGCGGAAGCCGCCGGCAGCGCCGAAGAGCTTTACGCCCAGATGCAAAAGCTGAAATACCAGCTCAACCTCATCGGCGGCATCGATCCGGAAGTGGTCAAAGAATACGAGGAGACCAACTCCCGCCATGAATTCCTGATGACCCAGACCGTGGACCTGCGCAAGGCCATCGAAGACCTGGAAAAGGTCATTGCCGAACTGGACGTCACCATCAAAGCCCGCGGCGAGGCCGCCTTCCGCCAGATCAACCGCGACTTTGACCGCTACTTCAAGTCGCTGTTCGGCGGCGGCAAGGCGGAACTGGTCCAGCTGATGGAAGAGCCGGAGGAGGACGGACCGGAAGCGGCGGCGGACCCCGGCCAGGCGGCCGCGCCCAAGGAGCCGGCCAAACCCAAAACCGCCAGACCCGCGGGCGAGCATGTCGTCGGCATCGAGATCGTCGCCACGCCGCCGGGCAAGAAGATCAAGAACATCGCCATGCTTTCGGGCGGCGAACGGGCGCTCGTCTCCATCGCCCTGATCTGCGCCATCATGACCTCCAACCCCTCGCCGTTCGTGGTGCTCGACGAGGTGGACGCGGCCCTGGACGAATCCAACTCCGACAAGTACGCCGCCATCCTGGCCGAACTGGCCGCCAAGACCCAGTTCATCGTCATCACCCACAACCGCTACACCATGAAACGGGCCAACGTCCTCTACGGCGTGACCATGCGCGACAACGGCACCTCGATGCTCCTGTCGGTCAATCTCGACGAGGTCGCCGAACTCAAAAATCAGCAGCGGGCCAAGGTGACGGTTTAAAACGAAAATAATAACACCGCCAGGTCTGACCCGGCGGTTTTAAAATGTGCGAAGCACACTTTGCGGAAGACTCATCGTCCTTTCGCTCGGCCAGGCGGCGCTTTGCGCCGCTCCCGCAGGCCGAGCGCACACTTAACCTAAATGATCGGACCGGAGCCGCGCGAGCGGGTCAGGCTTCCGGAGG
>CAYPMU010000121.1:0-4014 GCA_964411975.1 uncultured Gammaproteobacteria bacterium
TAAAATCTTAAATTAGCGGTCGTTCCTTGATATCCGCCTGCCTTCAGACAGCTTCAAACCCGATCGAACACAGGAGACGAATATGGGTTTGCGTGAAAAACTGCTGTTCATCCCGGCCCTCATCCATGGCGGCATCCGGATCTGGGTCGACCCGCCGCGCCGGCTCAAGCTCAAAGTCGATCACGACTACGAGGCGCGACGCGAACGCGCGCGTCGGGAGATGGAGGAGAACCTGGGGGAGATGCCACTTCCCGAGGCCAAACCGTCCAATGTCCGCCAGCCGCCGCCGCTCAAGTGCGTCCACCTGCGGTACCCCTACCGCGCCTACGGCCGAGACTGCGTGCAGGAGTGCCGCGTCGCCGTCAACCTGAAGACGCGCCGGCTCGACTGGACCTACACCGACGACTGGCTCTTCGGCCGGGAGCATCAGGGTTCCGGCGCTATCGGCGTGGCCTTGTTCTCGCTGCCCTTCCTCCTGCCCATCGCGCCGCTGCTGATCCTGGCCCGGCGCTACTACGAATGGCAGGAGAAACGGCGCGGGATGTCCCGCTACGGCTGGACCCTGCTCCGGGCGCTCCAGGGACAGCTCGACCTGGAGACCGAGACGCTTCTGGCCGAGGCCCTGAAGAATACCTGGGCGCACGAACAGGCGATGAACCGAAAGGTGACGCTCGACGAAGCCAAAACGATCCTCGCTTCCAGCGACCTGCGTGAGTTCATCATCGACGAGGACGCGATCGTCGACGCAGGTTACCACGGCTATCACTGGTTCGACGATCAGGGAAACTGCGTGGCCGAAGGCAGCTCCTACCCTCAAGGCTGCCGCAGCGTCCGCATCCTCGGCTCCACTTTCGAGGATAACGAGGTCGACGCCCTAATCGGCTGCTGCCGCAGCCGCGAAGTGAAGGCGCGCGGCAAAGACGGCCGCCGTTCCCCCGGCCGCAAATGATCTCTCAACCGCGAGGCCCCTCCCCGCGGTTTTTCTTATATGCAAATATACAAAACCTGCCTGGAGACAGGCGAAAAGTAAAAAAGGGACTGTCCCCTTTTTAATGGAAGGGCTAAAAATAAGGCGGAAATCGGGAGAGGTCCGTCCCTTTCCCCAAAATCGGCAATAATAAAACCCGCCTGAAAGACAGGCGGGGCAATGATCCAAAGGACTTTCGCGGTTCAGCCGCCGGACAGCGCGCGGCTGACCGTCTGCTTGATGGTCTCGATCTCGGCCATGGCGCCGTAGCCGGTCGTGCCGCAAGCGAGCGCCTTGGAGATCGGTAGCACGATGCGGTGCCGGGCCGTGCGCTCGCGCAACAGGTCCAGATACGACCGCGTCAGCGGATTGAGCCACATCCGAGTGTTCATCGCCGGCGCGATGACCACCGGTTTGTCCGTCGGCCAGGCGTAGTAGACGCTGCTGAGCAAGTTGTCGACGATGCCCAGGGCCATCTTGGCCAGGGTATTGGCCGTGAGCGGCGCGACGACCAGGATGTCCGCCCAGTCACCCAGGGCGATGTGCGGAACTTCCTGATCCTTGCGGTACAGCTGACCCGGCCATTCGTCGGTTTCGGTCCAGAGCCGGGCGCCGGTCGCCTCGCCCGCCCAGAAATACCGGGCCGGCTCGGTCGCCACGACCTGAACTTCGCCGAGCTCTTGGAGCGCTTGGACAAGTTTCGGCGTCAGCTTGGCGGCGACGCTTCCCGTCACTCCGAGCAGGATATGCGGTCGACGTTCGCTCATTTCAGCCTCCCGATCAGTCGGCCGGGCAGTTCGTTGCGGCTGACCTTTTCCACGCCGCCGGCGGCGTCCAGAATATAGGCGTACTGATCGCACCACTCCAGGCAGTTGGCCACGAGGCAGTCGGCCCGGGAATGGGCCAGGCTCCGATGGGCCACGTCCAGCAGCTCGGTGTCGGTCATGGCCGCCTGGAGCTTGAACTTGACCAGCTTGCCCTGGAAACCCCAGGGCGCGCGGATCTGGTCGACCAGCTTGAGCGTCGGCACCAGCTCCAGGAACAGCCGATCGTGGTTCGAGGGGATCTTGGCCGCCGCGGCGCCTTCGGCCTGAAGACGTTCCAGCCGACCGTCCTCGCCCATGACGTGGACGTGGGCCAGACGGTAATCGCTGACCGCGGCCGAGTGTACGATGGCGTCGAAGCTATCGTTCACGATCCGCGTCTCCATCTGCAGCGCCAGCTCGTCGTAGGTGCGGTAGCGAATGCGCCTGAGAAAGGGGTGGTCCGCGCCGTCGGACATGGACGAAAGCAGGGTCACGTCCCAGCCCGCCTGCGCCGCCGCGAGGGCGATGGCTTCGCCGGTGCGGCCGCGGAAGATGTTGGTGATGATCCTGACCTTGTCGATAGGCGAGGCCGTGCTGCCGGCCGTGACCAGCAGGCGCGGGACCTGCTTGACGTTCTTCAGGAAATATCCGTTCATCGCTTTCTCCTTTTTGGTTCGGGTTGATCGACGGTGACGGCGGCTTCGTGCCAGCGTCCGTTCCGACAGGGCCGGCCGGCGCGCCAATGGACGTCGAGCGCCCGGTTATCGGCCGGCCGCCGGATGACCATGGAGAAGATCGACTCCATGCGTTCTTGCCGTCCGTGGACGCAGGTGCCGTCTGCCGGCTCCGGTCCGTGGAACGAGAGCAGGCGTTTCAGCCAATCCAGATCGCCTAGGCGCGGCGCTGAACGCATCCATTCACGGACGACCTCGTTGCGCCGCGAATCGCCGGGCGCGGCGTCATCGCCGGTGAAGATCCAGATGCCGTTTCCCAGACGTTCGACGAAATATTCGCCGGCGTCGCTCCAGACGAGCGCCGCCTCGCGGCCGTCGTCGAGGAAAAGCTGGAACCCGTTGTAGGTCCCGGGCGGCCGGAGCAGGATGGCGGCGACGGCGTGGGCCGTCGTCCGGGCGGCGAGCGCTTCGGTCACGAGCAGGCCGCGCGAGCGGCGGCCGTGATGCCGCGGTGCCAGAAAACGGTTGGTGAGCGAGGCGATCAAGCCGTGGCGGTTGACCCCGATCCAGGTACCTTTGTGGACCAGATCGAGCGGCGCGTAGACGCCGCCCCCGAGTTCGGCCGGGTTTTGGGTCGGCCTCGTCGGCCGTTCGTCGCGGTTGGCCGCGATGACCAAAGGAAAACGAGGGTCGACATTGCGGAAGACTACCAGCGTGCACAAGGCGGTACCTCCTTGTCCGTTCAGATTGTAATGAACCGCCTCAAATTTAGCTGAAACCGGCCGAAAGTCAATGCCGACCGTTGACTTTTCACCTTATTTCTGCTATATTTCCGCTCGTTGCCGCTGAAAGGCCCGATGTCCGTTAACAACCAACCGACAAGAGAGGACGAGACCATGTCCCACCGACCGTGCAACAATGCCGAGGATATCGCCCGCTGTCCGGCCGCCGGCGCGGGGCTCACCGAACAGGCCATGCGGCGGTTCTTCACCGAGATCCTGACGGCTGCCGGCTACAACGGCGTCGAGCTCGCGGCCGTCCCCAACGGCGGCTGTCCCTGCGCCACCCAGTTCAGGTTCCGGACCCACATGGGCGAGATCAGCATCGGCTGGCGCGAACGCGCCATCCACATCGACTGGTCGGACACCCGCCAGGACCTGCACTTGCTGTTCTGCAGCGAGGACGCGGCCAAGGGCGCGTACTTCATCCGCGCGAGCGGCAAGGAGAAGGCCATCGACTACCTGATGCGCGTCTGGCTGGCCTTCTTCCGGCGTGACCCGCCCCGCTAGTCCTTTCGCTTCACGATCCCGACGGCACTCTGCCGCCGGGATCTTTTATATAAAAAAGGCCCGGACGAACGTCCGGGCCGAAACCGAGGGTCTTCATCGATCGTTCTTCCGAGGAAGGGCGGCGACGGCCTGCCAGTGGTCGAACCCGATCTCCTCCGGCCGGAGCGTGTCGAGCCGGCGCCAGACGATCTCGCGCGCGTCGCGGCCGGCCGCAGCACTGACGGACGACCGGTCGGCGAAGGCCGCGGCGAAGGCGACCGACATCCGGCGGCCCGGAC
>CAYPMU010000122.1:0-4004 GCA_964411975.1 uncultured Gammaproteobacteria bacterium
TCGGGCGAATAGTAGATCTCTTTGCCGTCAGTCTTGACGATGTCCGGCTCATCGATGCCGGCGACCTGGACGTTGGTCTCGGAATAACGACCGGGTTCGCCGACCGCCTTTTCGCCGGTCCCCAGTCCGATCTCCTGGGCGTAGTCCAGCCCCAGATCGACGCCGCCGGGAGCAGCCGCCATTGGCATGACCACCGATTCGGTCATCATCCGGCCGCGCAGCGCGCCGCCGTAATAGCCGTCTTCGCCGGCTCCGGCCTTTTCCAGCCACGCCTTGAACTCATCGGCGTCGGCGAATTTGGCCACGCCGCTGTCCTTAAGGACGCTCTTGTCGCCGCCTTTGGGCTTGAGCACGTCCAGGCCGCCGCCGCCCGACTGGCTGCTCTGCCAAAAATAATACCCGCTGCCGCCGACGACCAGCGTGGTGACCGCGAAGGTCAGGAAAACCCACCAGAATAATGAATGCTTTTTCGGACCGGTCTGGCCGGCCGGATTGGCGATGTCCATAAAGGCTCGGTTAGGTCTAAGTGCCTATATCATACCACGAAAACTGCGGCCTAAGGTAACGCAAAAACCCCCGGAGGCGGGGGTTTTCAGTGTCGCCGGTCAGCGGTGGGAATACGAGCTTTTGGTCTCGATGCGGTGAATGACGTCCTTCCTTTCGATGACTACGGTCCAACCGACCCGCTTGGCGTAGCGGTAGAGCGCCTGGTTGGGGTTGAAGCAGATGGGCTTGTCCACCAGCTTCAGGAAAGGGATGTCGCTCTGCGTGTCCCCGACTCCGATGGACCCGCGCAAGGTCAGATCATTATGCTCGACGGCGCGCCTCAGTATCTTGGCCTTGTCGGTGATCAGGTTAAGGAAGAGCGTCTCGCCGGTCAGCCGGCCGCGCCGGTCCAGTTCGTAGACGCGGCCGTAAACCTTGTTGAAACCGAGCTTGCGGCAGAACGGATCGAGGATCTCCTTGGGCGAGTTGGAGATGGCCACCAGGAAATAGCCCTTCTTCTTCAGCTCCCTGACCAGATCGCGGGTATAGCGGTAAACGCGGCTCTTGTGGAATTGGACGACCTGCTCGACGACACGGTCGAAATCCTCGCCCTTGATCCCTTTGATGTTGCCCTCGAAGGCCTTGATGACCCCGCCGATGTATTCCTCGTACGGGCCGCGGCGGTCCAGCCAGCGCTCATAGGTCTTGGCGTAGATCTTGCGCAAGCCGGCAGGCATGACGCCTTCGTGGATCATGGACTCGGTGACCTCGATGAGAAGACTGGAACGGAAGATCGTCCCGTCGATGTCGAAAAAGGCCGCTTTTCTTTTCATATGCTGATTTGTCTCAAATGTTTAAGCCTCGGCTGTACTGACTGTAGCAAGAAGATCCCGGCGGCGACAAGGCCGGACATCCTCCGCCGGATAAAAAACCCCGCGGCAAGGCGGGGCGATGGTCAGGGCGTCCGGCCGGAAAGCAGGCTCTCCACCAGCCGGCGTTCGGCCTCCAGGCCGGCGATGTTCGCGCGGTAGCGTTCGTCCATCGCGGCGAAGTCGGCCGCATTGACGAAGAACAACGTTCCCGCGGGACAGACGCCGTAAAATTTCTTTTTCGGCGGCTCGTAGCGGACCAGCACGCGGTCCCGGTGCCGGGCGACGGCGGTCACTTTGCCGCCGTCCAGGGCCAGGCATTCGTTGTCGAACTCGAAGTAGCCGGTCTTGGCGTCGAGCGGTTCCAGATTGCGCACTTTCACCAGCGCCGCTTCGGCGAAAGTGGCGCCGGCTCCGAGAGCCACCTCCGGTACGGGAGCCGCGACGCCGGTAACGGCGCCGGGCACCGGCAGCGAGCGGCAGGCCGGCAGGGCCGCGGTGATGAACGCGAACGAGGCGGCGCAGATCAGCAACGGAACGCAATTACGCATGCGTCACTCCTTTTTTAAGGAACACTTCGTGACTCTACGCTAAAGGCCCGCAAAGTCAAAAAAAGACCGCGGCCAAGCGGCGGCGGTCATTGTCCCCGGGTACGTTCCGGGCGCTTCTTGAACCTGAACCAGAGGATGATGGTGGCCAGGGTGATCAGGAAGAAGATCGGGTAGGTCAGCCTCAGGACCGGATCGGCGATGGCGAACCCGTAGGCGATCCAGAAAGTGGAATTCGCCAGACCGACGAACAGCAGCCGGATCTCGACGGCGCCGGCATCGCGGTTGCGCCAGATCTCATAAGGCTGGAGCACGGCCACGAGGATGCCGCCGACGCTGAAGGCCAGGAGCATCTCCGCCTTCACCGGGATGAGGATCAGGCCGGCGAGGGCGGCCATGAATCCCAGGCTCGCGAGTTTCTCCCAGCGTCCGAACCCTTTGAACTTCCAGAGGCCGATCAGGATCGGCACCCGGAACAGGATGGTCAGCAGGCCGTTGATTATCAGCGCCCAGCTGCCGATGCGGACCCCGTAGACGGCCACGGCCGCGGCGCCGATGGTCATATAGGTGTAATTCGTGACCGGAACCGACAGGCCTGACCTCTGGATCCAGATGGTGCGGGTCTGGAGCCAATAGCCCCAGGCCCGGACGAGCGAAAAAATGACCGTTCCCAGAAAAGAGACGGTCATGACGTTCCAACCGAAATCTTGGAACTCCATTTCCGCCACCTCCGGTGAAGCCTGAACCTTACCCGCTGACCGGATGGGAGTCAAACCGCCGCGCTTTGTGGTATAATAAGGCCATATGACCCCGGAAATGATCGCTTACGTCAAAGCTGAATTGAGCTCGGGCAAAAGTCCGGCCGAAGTGCGCCAGGCGCTGCTCGGCGCCGGCTGGCCGCCGGCGGACGTGGAACAGGCGTTATCGCTGTCACTGGGACCGGCGCCGGTCTCCGCCGCCTATCCCCCGCCACCGCCGCCGGGCGCGGCCGCGGGCGGCTGGGGCTTCGGCTCGCGCGGTTTCGGCTACCGCTCCCGGACCGTGAAGCAAATGACGCCGGGACAGTCCCTGGCCTTCGGGCTGCTTTTCGCGGTCGTCGGCGCGGCGATGGCTTATTTCGGGTTCAGGTCTTACGCGTCCGCCAGATCGCTGGCGGAGAACGGCCTGCGTGCCGACGGCACGGTCATCCGCCTGGAGGAGAAGGTCAAGCATGACGAGGACGGCACCAGCCGCACTTACCGGCCGATAGTGGAATATTCGCTGCCGGACGGCGCCAAGAAACAATATGCCTCCGATCTGTGGCGGAATCCCAGTCCGTTCCGCGAAGGGCAGGCGGTGAAGATGATCTATGACCCGGCAACGGGCCGGGCCGCCATCGACACCGGCGGCGAACTGTTCGGTACGTCATACATCCTGCTGGGCATGGGCGCCGTCTTTTTCCTGGTCGGCGCGGCCGTAGCCGCCGCCTCCCGCCGCCGGCAGACCGCGATCGGCGCGCCGGAACGATCTTCGGCGCCGCCGCCGGTTTGATGAGCCGGTTCTGCTGAATACTGAAACGCCCGCGTTAGCGGGCGTTTTTTTGTTCTGATCATTCCGCTTCAACGGTCGACGCCGACTTCCAGTGCTGTCTTTATTTGCGTCAATTCCTCCGGAACGGTGTCCGCCAGGCTGTTGCCGTCATAGCCGCGGATCAACTTGACCCCCTCGATGTCGATGGCGGTCCTGGAGGCCGAAGCCAGGATCACCCCGGGCTCGCGCGTTTCGCCGGACATCGGGCCGCCGCTGATGAAGCATTTCCGGGCGTCCATCAACACCAGATCAGCCCGGTATGCCAGGTTGAGTTCGGCGATCTTCTCCTGCAGATGGCGCAAATGCAGCGACAAACGCTCGTTCGGCTTCATCAGTCCGACCCCGAGCTTCAATGCGCCGGTAAATCTGGCCAGCTTGTGCGTCTTGAGGCAGGGCAGCAAAAATACGCGATCGACCCGATCCAGTATTTCGGGCATGGAGACCGATTTCAGGGAACGGCCGCCGGGAACCTGCTTCTCCACCCACTCGCCTTCGTCGAAATTCACGACCTTGAGCCAGGGGCGTCCGGAAC
>CAYPMU010000123.1:0-3967 GCA_964411975.1 uncultured Gammaproteobacteria bacterium
TTATGTCACCTTGCCAAGGTGAAGATGGGGGTCCGACTCCCCCTACCCGCTCCAGAAGAAAACACCCTGATCGCATCAGGGTGTTTTCTTATGGCGAGATGGGGGAGTCGGACGGGCGCGAGAGCGGGCGAGCCGGCGAGCCCGCGGTGCGCAGCGCCCCGGACCGCGAGTCGGAGCGAGCGGCGACTCCCCCGTCTATATCGTAAAGTCACCACTCCTCGACGCAAGCCATATGACCATGGCTTTCCCGCTCCACAAAAAACCTGATCTCTAAGTGTTTTTTGTGACCATGATATAATTTCATTGTAGAAAACTAATCATTTCTCTTATGTCGGAAGTCATCAAAGACACCGGCTGCTGCAAACGATTCGATCCCGCGCCCTGGGACGACCGGGAGATCATCTGGCAGGATAAGCTTTTCCTCAAGGACCGCGTCCGCAGTTTCCTGCACATCCCTCTGAACTTCGGTCAGGTCGTCACGCGCGACCTGAAAAAGATCGAGGCTGCCGGCGCCGAGTCCGAACAACTTATGCCGGTGGACGAGAATTCCCTCTGGGGCTCCGATATCTATATTCCGGTGAATAAAGACGTTCCCGGAGCCGTCACAGCGAAGCTGTCCGGCTTGTTCCTGTCCAAGGTCTTCGAAGGTCCGTTCCAGAACATGCCGGTCTGGATAAAGGCAATGAAAACCCATGTCGCGGCCCGGAACAAAGAGGTCAAAAAACTGTATTTCTGTTACACGACCTGCCCCAGCTGCGCCAAGCAGTACGGCAAGAACTACGTCGTGATCCTGGCCCAAGTCTAGTGCGACTCGCACAACCGGCAGGAAACCCTGCCGCGAACTGACATGAAACGGGAGACCGGCTTGCCAACACAAGAACAGCGAGGGGACGGCGGCTTTGATCCATGATCTTTCAAGATATGCCACCTTATGTTTTTTCCCCCCTTTTTTTATAAATATATGGTATACTATTTATAGTAAATTTTTATATTTAAAAGTTGTGTCAGTTATTGAACACTTAAGTTCACTGCCGACCCAACCGTCAAAAGATATGATGAAAACATTTAAGCGGGTCTCGGGAGGCGCGGCAGCGGTCCTCACCCTGATCCTCGGTCTGGCCGGGCCGGTCGCCGTGTCCGCGGCGACATCTCCGGCTCTGGGAGCGACCGAACTCTACGGCGTCGTTGCCGAAACGTTCAGTAATTCCAACACCGCGCCCTACACCGTTGTCAACGGCAAGGCTTGCTATACGACGGTGAACTTACTGCCGGCCAGCATTACCGGCGGCATACCCGACGTTCCCTGCACGAACGGAATAGACCAAGATGCCGCCAAGGCGGATGTGAACGGCCAAGCGGCCTTGGTGACCTGCATGAATCTCGGCCCCGCGCCCGCGCTTAACGCGACCGATATCGATGGTGCCGGACCTCTGCCGCCCGGGACCTTCACTCCCGGCTGCTATAAGAGCGATACCGCGATGACGATAACCACGGGCACGAACATCACCCTGAGCGGCGCCGGAACCTATATCTTCAAATCGGGCGGCTCACTCACCACGGGCGCCGACTCCTATGTCGCGTTGGCTGGCGGAGCTTCAGCGTGCGACGTGTTCTGGGCCCCCGTCGGCGGCACGACCATCGGAGCCTATACCGGGGCGTTGCCGAACCCGAACTCGTTCGTGGGGACCATTTTCCGCGGCGACGCGGCCGGTCTCAGTATAACCTTGGGACATTTCTCGAACCTGTTGGGCCGGGCGCTGGCCTTCGGCTCGACCGTCACGACCGACGCGAACACCATCACCGTGCCGACCTGCACGGCTCCGCCCCCGCCGGGCGGCAGCAGCGACGGCACGATCACGGTCGTTAAAACGGTCATCAACGACAACGGCCGGACCAAGACCGTCGCCGACTTCCCCTTGTTCGTCAACAGCACGCCAGTCGTGTCCGGTGTCACCAACCGCTTCCAGGCGCCCGCTATGTCGTACATGGTGAGCGAAACCGCGGATCCCAACTACACCCGGACGTTCTCCGGCGATTGCGACTTCACCGGCATGCTGCCCCTCAATCCGGGCTCCAACAAGTTCTGCTTCATCACCAATGACGACATCGGAGCGCCCGTGGTCGTCCCGCCCGTGCCGCCCCTCATCGAAGTGGTGAAGGTGCCCAGTCCGCTGGCCCTGCCGGCCGGTCCCGGTCCGGTGACCTACACTTACACGCTGCGCAACATCGGAACGGTCCCGGTCACCGGCGTGACGATGGTCGGCGACACCTGCAGCCCGATCAGCCTGGTTTCCGGCGACGCTAACGGCGACGCTCAGCTCCAAGTGAACGAGACCTGGACCTATCGCTGTTCCACGACGCTTACGGAGACCCACACCAATACCGTCGTCGCTACCGGCTGGGCCAATGGCATCAGCGCGTCGGATATCGCCAGCGCCACGGTCGTCGTCGGCCAACCGATCGTGCCGCCTCTGATCCACGTGACCAAGATCCCCAGCCCGCTGACGCTGCTCGCCGGCGGCGGCAGGGTCACCTACACCAAGAAAGTCACCAACCCGGGAACGGTGGCGCTGAGCAATGTCCGGCTGACCGATGACAAATGCTCCGCCGTGACCTATGTTTCCGGCGACGCCAACGGCGACAACAAGCTCGATCCCGCCGAAACGTGGACCTACACCTGCAGCATGAACCACTCCCAGTCCTCTTTGTTCTCCGTCTCGGCCAGCGGCGACGCCAACGGCCTGACCGCGAGAGATCTCGCGATCGCCACGGTCGTCGTGGCCGCCGCCGTTCCGTCACTGCCGAAGACCGGTTTCTCTACTGAGGCGAGCGTTCTGGTGTTGAGCGTGATCGCGGTCGCGCTGTTCCTTTACGTCCTGCGGAGGAAACAGACCGCCTAAGCGATCATTGAGCAGAACCGATGAAGAAGAGCCGGGCGGGGGTCCGTCTGGCTCTTCTTTCAAAGACCTTATGCGCTGGAAAGTACCCGACCGGCTGAACATCCTAATACTCCCGGTGTCCGCGACCGTCCTGACGGTGCTCGGCGTCCTGTTTTGTTACAACCTCCTCGCGGACGCCGCGGCGGTCACTGTCATCCAGGCGAGCAGCGCGGCGGCCGTGCCCGGCAAGACCGCCGGCTCCGGTCCGGGAACGGCGGCGATCGCCGCCGGTCTCACGGCGCCGATCAGCATCGGGGTGCCGGCGCGCATCAAGATCCCCAGGATCCGCGTGAATGCGGCGATCGAGAAAGTAGGAGTGGCGGCTGACGGGTCGATGGGCATCCCCAAAAAACCTCTCAACGTCGCTTGGTATAATATCGGTCCCCGTCCGGGCGAAACGGGGAGCGCGGTCATCTCCGGACATATCAATTGGTATTACGGCGCCGTCGGCGCGTTCGCCAACCTGCGCAAGCTGAAGCCCGGCGACAAGATAACGACGCTGGACGACAAAGGAACGGCCGTAACTTTCGTGATCCGCGAGCTCCGGAAGTACGATGCCGCCGCTGACGCGACCGACATCTTCGTCTCCGCCGACGGCAAGGCGCACCTGAACCTCATTACCTGCGCCGGAGTCTGGGACCGGCGCGCCAAACAATATACCCAACGGCTGGTGGTGTTCGCCGACAAGGAATGAACCGGCCGGCGTAAGCCGGGACGACCTGATCGACCGGCCTCCGAATGAACAACTCCGGGATCCGGCGTGACCGGACCCAAATACCCCGCCGTCCGACGGGGTATTTTCGATGCACCGCTGCCGGCCGACCGAGACTATTGGGCAGCCTCCGCCTCCGCCAGAGGCGGAGGAGGATCGCCTTCGGCGGGGACTCGGCTCAAGGAATATTCAGATCCAAAAAACGGCCTCATGGCCGTTTTTCTTATTTACTACTTCACGTCCGCCGCGGCCGCCCCCACCCCTTCGGCGAAGGTCGGAAAAGCGTGGATCATGTTGGCCAGATCCGTATAGGACA
>CAYPMU010000124.1:0-3904 GCA_964411975.1 uncultured Gammaproteobacteria bacterium
CGCGGGGCCGGCCTGAAGCTCTATGTCCCTAATTGTCTCAAGGAATACCTGACGCAGCGGAGCGTCGTCGGCCTTCTCTACCGCCGCGGCCGGAAGACCGAGTTTCACGAAGAAGCCGCGCAATTCAGCCGAGGTCATGGTCTCCATCTTGGCGGCGATGACCTCATAGCTCAAGGTATCGACCGGCCCGAAGGTCTCGGTGAACAGCTGGATCATGGCGGCATTCGGACCGTTCTCGTCCACGGCCGGCGTCTCGCCGGCATCGGGCGTCCCGATCGGCTGGTCCGTACCGTCACCCGCTATCTCGTCGGGCACGGCCACAGGCTGATCGCCGCCGGCGACCTGGGAAGTGCGCGGCTGGCGGCAGACCTTGTTCTTGGGACAATTCGGATCGGTCCCGGAGCTGACCTCGGCCCCGTCCAGATCGCCGTCGGAATCAGTATCCTCCAGGAACGGGCTGGTGCGATAGATGTACAACTCCTCGTAATCGGTCAGGGCGTCGCTGTCCGTATCTTTGTGCTTCAAGGACTCGGTCCGTTCCTTTTCCAGCTGTTCGGTGGTCTTAAAAGTGATCCCCGACGAGCGCCTGATGAAAGGCGCGAAGATCGACTTGCGCATGCTGATGAAACCAAAAACCAGAGTGGTCAGGCCGATAACTACCACGACCACCAGGCCGAGTTTCTGTTGAGGAGTGCTCAAAGGTGATTTTTCCATGTCGTCCTTTACATATAAATTATAGCATAGCGATACCACCTCGTCTACGCTAAATAAGCCCCGATTCAAGCTTATGACAACAGGGCGCGGACCAACGCGATCCAGTCCTTTGGCAGCAACTCCTCGGGCCTTGCCGCCGGAGATATTTTTGCCTCAACAAAGGCATTTTCAAGGTATTTGCCGGCCGGTACCGATTTTTTCAGGGTGTTCTTCAGTTGTTTCCGTTTGGCGGCAAAAGCCTGGCGCACGACGGCGAAATACTTGTCCTGGGGAATATTTCCGAAAAAATCAGAGAGCTCCCGATCGTTTTTCAAGGCTATGTGGATAACCGCTGAATCGACCCGGGGCGGCGGCAGGAAGGCCGAACGCGGCACGTCAAGAACGCGCCGCGGGCGGCCCAAAGTCTGGACCAGTACGGCCAGAGAGCTCATATCCCCGGCCTTGGCCAGGATGCGGTCAGCCACTTCGCGCTGGACCATGACGGTCAGGCTGGCCGGTCGCGGCGATCCAAGCAGGAATTTCTGCAGTACCGGCGAGGTGATGGCGTAAGGGAGATTGGCGGCCACCAGATACCCGCCGTCGCCCCGCGGCGGCCCGCTGAAACCGGCGGCCAGGGCGGAATTGGACAGGTCCAGGACATCGGCCTCGGCCAGATGAAAGGCCGGTCCGGAAAAACGGCGGCGCAGCAGGCGGCACAGCTTCTGGTCGATCTCCACGGCGGACACTTCGGCGCCGCGGCGCAGCAAGGCCTCGGTCAGGATGCCGGGGCCGGGGCCGATCTCGACCACGGCCGAACCGGGCCCCGCTCCGGCGGCCTCGGCCAGGGCGGCTACGACATTTTCATCCAACAAAAAATTCTGGCCGCGCCCGCGCAGCGGCCGGATGCCGAAATCTTCCAGGAATTTTTTCAGTTCTGCGGCTTTCATGGCGTGACGGTACCGCCTGCCTGACGACCGGTCAGGCCGCGGCGGGTTCGGCGCGTTTTTCCTTCAGGGCGGTGAACAGCACGGTGAAGACGGCGGCCATGACGAAGACCGCGGCCCAGCCGTCAGGGAACACGCGGAACAGCAGGGCGGCCAGGAGCGCGGCGGCGATCTTGCCGATCGACAAGGCCATCTCGAAGAAAACGACGGTCTCCGTGGCCGCTTCGCCGCGGGCGTCGTCGTAGATGAGCGACGTCAGGGGAACGCCGATCATGTTCTTGGCCACGCGGTAGAAAGAGTCGATGAGGAACACCCCCAGACCGCCGGTCACGAGGATACGGACCAGCCAGGAGCCGGCCGCGAAGAAGGCGCCGCTGCGGAGCACGGGAACGCGGCCGCCGTCGTCGGTGAGGCCGCCGACGTACAGCGTCACGGCGACATTGACGATCATGGCCAGGGACATGACCACGCCGAGGGAGAACATGTTCGGAATGACCGTGGAAATGAAGATGGGCCAGAGTACCAGGGCCACGAATTCCTCGCCGAAACCGACGAAGGCCCAGAACTTGCGGCGGTGCTTTTTCTGGAACAGCCGGCCGACGGCCCGACCGTAGGAAAATGGCTTAGGTATGAAGAATTCCGGGGTCCGCAGCAGCGGTATATTGGAGGCCAGGATCAGCACCGCGGCTACAACGAAGATGACCTTGAAGCCGGCGGCGGAAGCGATCAGGCCGCCCAGGAGCGGCGCGGCCGCCGAAGCGAAGGAGGCCAGGGCCCAGGTATTGGATATCTCGCGGCCCGACTCGGCCTGCTGGCTCCAGGTGGCGAAATTGGAATGGTAGCTGGGCCAATACAGGACCTTCTGGATGGCCAGGGATACGATGGCGGCGACGATGAAGAAATGGTTGTAGGCGATGGCGAAAAATGACAGGTAATACAGGATCAGGAACGGCGAACTGAGCAGGATGGTGTGTTCATAACCGTGGCTGCGGCAGACGCGGCCGCCGATCGGCAACAGGAAAAAATACAGGACGTAGACCCCGGCGTAGAACAGCAGGATCTGCTCGATGGAGAAACCCTGGGAGTACAGGTAGATCGGCTCGAATACCATGACCAGGGAGACGGCGAAATCCAGAATGGTCGTGGACTGGAGGATCTCTTTGACCTCGCGGTTGGGATGCGGGGCCAGGTAATGCTCGATGAAATGACGGAGGTGACCGGTGGCCATGTGAGTACGAACTGGTGGAGTTAAGAAGTCAGGAGGCTGGGAAGGACGGAAGCCGAGAGATCTTTCGCGAACTACCGGTACTCCGGCGCTCCCCCGCTTCCCTACTCCAATTTGATCGGTCCGGAACGGAGCGTGACGATCCGCCGGCCGCGTACCTTTACGATAGTCGACGGCGGCCTGGTCGGCAACTTTCCGGCATTCAAAAAAAGATCGGGGCGACGCCGGCGGCCGGAGAAAGACCGTCTGACGGCAGCCGGGCCGTAAACGGCCGGTTGTCCGGACAGATTGGCTGATGTCGAAGTTATCGGCCGGCCCAGACCATTGGCCAGGGCTCTGGCCCACAAGGAGGCGGGCACGCGGATAGCCGCGGTGCGGCCGCCAGCGACGGCCGGCCGGCCTTTCCGGACCGGCGCCACGATGGTCAATGCCCCCGGCCAATATTTTTTAGCTAATTTAAGCGATAAACCAGATAACCTGACAAACGCTGAGGCCGCGGCCGGGCTGCCGGCGATCAGCGGCAATTGCTTGCCGGAGGCGCGGCCCTTGATGGCAAAAATACGACGGACAGCCAGTCTGTTGAAGGGATCGGCGGCCAGGCCATAAGCCGTATCCGTGGGAAAGACCACGACCGCGCCGGCAGCCAACACCTCGACCGTCTTCTTCAGGATCGGCGTCGAGATCTTTTGCCGGTCGATCTTTATTTCCTGCATACGTGGAGGCCGCGTCACCAGCCGGCGGCTTTAGCCGCCTCGAAGGTCCGTTTCAGGCCCTCGGCCAGCGATACTTTGACCCGCCAACCGGCGGCTTGGGCCGCCTTGGCCGGATCCAGACTGCAGCGGCGGTCCTCATTGGGTACAGACGGACGATGCGAGATCGGCGACCGCGAACCGGACAACCGGAGCAGCTGGCCCAGCACCTCGTTCACCGAGGTCTCGACGCCGGTGCTGACGTTGAAAACGCCGGCAATATTCTTGGTCACGGCCAGGGCGACCATGTCGGCCACGTCGCCGACATAAATGAAATCCCTGGTCTGGCCGCC
>CAYPMU010000125.1:0-3895 GCA_964411975.1 uncultured Gammaproteobacteria bacterium
GAGTACCTGCGCTCGGAGAAATTGCCGCCTCTGGGTTTCGGAATCGAGAAAGTGATCGACCTGCAGGAGGAAAGCCTCTACTACCTCCGGCCTCTGGCCGGCGGCGAGCGACCATGAAACTGCCGCTGCGAAAAATGTATTCCCTGGGCATCCGGCTGGCCGCGGCCGCGGCGGTCATCGGCCTGCTGGTCCACCTGGTCTTCCTGTCGGCCGCGCCGGAAGGTTCGCTGACCGCGGACTCCGACCTGGTCCGGCCGTCGCCTTTCGTATCCGAACCCAAGCCTTCCGAACGTTTGGCCGAACCGGCCGCCGGAGCTGACGGCGGCTGGCTGTTCCCGCTTGTCGACAGCCCGCTCTATTTCGACGTCACGCCGCCTTCGCGGTTCGACAGCATCACGGCCACGGTCCGCTACGCCAATACCAGCGGCGCGCTGCTGGAGATCGGCGCCCTGGCCTCGACCATCGACGAACAGTTCGAACTGCGTCCGGGCGAGAACCGCCTGTTGGACACGCTGCAATGGAACCGCGTCCGGAGCGGCAATCTGACGCTGCTCGAGCGCGCCCACAGTTACGCTTCCGTCGACGAGTTCCTGCGCCGCCCGCCGTCCCCCTCGCGGGTGGCGGTCTACCGGGCCAAAGCCGCCATCGATTATCGGCCGGCGGACCACCGGCCGTCGGCGCGATCCAGGGAGATCGAGGTTTCGCTGCGCGGCCGGCACCGGCTGCTGACCTACGTCGGCGGCGAAGCGCTGAATTTCACCTTTTTCATCCAGGACATGAACCGGATGGAGGGGGCCGACCCGGTGATCGTCTCCGTCTACCGCCTCGGAGAGACCGAGCCGGTCGCCCGCAGCATCCTGGCCGACGACGGCAATACCCGCAGCGACCAGCGCTCGTCCCAGCTGAGGGCCGCGGCCATCAACCTGACCGATCCGGCGGCCGGCGTCTACCAGCTGGAGTTCACGGCCTCGAACGACGTCTTCATCCGCAAGCTGCTCACCGCCCAGAGCAAGCTGGTCTTCGTCGACCGCCTGTACCTGGGCGACCACGTCGGTTACAGCGACGTCGTCCGGCCGATCACCGTCCTGGTCGACGGCCAGAGCCTGACGGCGCGCGCGGCGCATCAGGAGTCGTTACAGACGCTGAAGGTGGCCGGCAGCGACCTGGTCATCGGCGAGCCCCAGACGCGCTACAGCCGCCGCCTGCCGGTGGGCCAGGAGCCCCTGGCCGTGCTCTCGCCGCGTCGCGACATCCTGCTCGAGACCGACGGCCTTTTCGCCCTGAGCGCCGGGGACTATTTTGACCCGCTGCCGTTCGTCCTCAACCAGTACACGACCCGGTCCGACCTCGACGCCCGGCACATCGATTTCATCCTGACCGGTTACGAGGAGCCGGAGACCGACGGTGTCCTGAATCTGGCACAGGCCGTCTTCGACACCGACAAGCTGGCCCTGACCCGGGACGGCGCCTACCGTTTCGCCGTCCTGGCGCCGGGGGTCGCCGACATGCAGCACGACCTGCGCCTGGCCTCGGTCGAGTTCGCCTTCCACCGCGAGCCGCTGACCTGGCGCAACGCGCTGTCGCGCCTGGCCAGGATGTTCTCGCGCCGCGCCGCCGACGAGGCGCTGGTACTGACCGACGGCGCTTCCTACGACGAATCGCCCGAATGACCATATGCGTTTAGACCGCAACATCCTCAGGGAATGGCGCGAACTCGAAGGCTGGCTGAGGCCGCTCCTGGCCGAGCTGGGCGCGGTGGCTTTCACGGCCGCCGGAGTTTTCGCCGTCATCGCGGCCGCGGCGGAATTCCTGCAGCCCGGGTTCGTGGTGAATTTCATTTCGCCGCGCTCCATCGTCGCCGTGCTCGCGGCGAGCGGCGGCCTGGCCCTGCTGGGCGCCGAGCGGCGGGGAGACAGCCGGCGCCGCCGGCCGGTCTACGCCGCAGCCGGCGGCTTGGCGGTGTTTTCGTCTTTTTGGGCCGCGTGGTATTATTTTCAACCGGTGCCGGAGGCGCGGATCCAGCTGGCGCTGGCCGCCGCGGCGGTGGTCGCCGCCGCGTTCTGGCTGCCCGGCGGCGCGGACGACGTTCCGGGATCGGAAGAATAACTTTACGACTATGGAAGACTGCATTTTCTGCAAGATCGTCCGGGGCGACATCCCGGCGCTCAAGGTCCATGAGGACGGCGAGGTTTTCGCCTTCCTCGACATCCAGCCGGCCAATCCTGGCCACGCGCTGGTGGTCACGAAGGACCATTTTCCGACCCTGGCCGAGACCCCCGACGCCAAGCTCGGACCGCTGTTCGCCGCCGTGAAGAGGGTCGGCTCGGCCGCGGCCAAGGCGGTCGGCGCCTCCGGGTTCAACGTCATCGTCAACAACGGCGCCGTGGCCGGACAGGTGATCTCCCACGTCCACGTCCACGCCATACCGCGTTTCGACGACGACGGCCACCGCCACTGGAGCAAGAAGTCGGTCTCTCAGGAACGGATGAAAGAAGTGGCCGAAAAGTTAAGCCAACTTTTGTCTTGAGCTATGCGCAGGATCTTTGTCACGGGCGGAGCGGGGTCCGCCCCGCGAAGCCTCGTGTCGGCTTGCCGCCGGCCGCCGGTAAATCATAACAGCGTGATCTTATGAGAAGGATCTTCGTCACGGGCGGAGCGGGGTTCATCGGTTCGGCTTTCGTCCGCTATCTGCTGCGGGAACATTACGACGTCGAAGTGGTCAATTACGACCTGCTGACCTACGCCGGCAACCTGGAGAACCTCAAGGCGGTCGAGCGGGACAAGCGCTACCGTTTCGTCAAAGGTGATATCGGCGACCTCGACGCCGTCCTGGCCGCGCTGGGACGTTTCCCGACGCCGGGTCCCGCCGATGCCGTGGTCAATTTCGCCGCCGAGTCGCACAACGACCGCAGCATCCTCGATCCCGGCCTGTTCGTCCGTTCCAACGTGCTGGGGACGCAGATCATGCTGGAGGCCAGCCGGCGCGCCGGCGTCGGCCGGTTCCATCACATCTCCACCGACGAGGTCTTCGGCGACATCGGCCTGGACGAGGACCGCTCCTTCAAGGAGACCGACCCCTACCTGCCGCGTTCGCCCTACAGCGCCTCCAAGGCCGCGGCCAACCACCTGGTGCGGGCCTACCATCACACTTTCGGCCTGCCGGCGACCATCAGCTATTGCTGCAACAATTACGGCCCGTACCAGTTCCCGGAGAAACTCATCCCGCTCTTCACCACCAACGCCCTGGCCGACCGGCCGCTGCCGCTGTTCAAAAGCAGCCGCAACACCCGCGAATGGATCCACGCCGATGACCACAGTTCGGCGGTCGACGCCATCCTGCTCAAGGGACGGGCGGGGGAGTCCTACAATATCGGCACCGGCCTGGAGAAGTCGATCGAGCAGATCACCGACGCCATCCTGGAGATATTGGGCAAGCCGTCCTCGCTCAAGACCTACGTGCCGGACCGGCCGGGACACGACCGGCGTTATCTGCTGGATTCGTCCAAGATCCGCCGCGAACTCGGCTGGGAGCCGCATATCTCCTTCGAGGACGGGCTGCGCCAAACCGTCGAATGGTACCGCGACCATCCCGAATGGTGGCAGCGGGTCAAGGACGGTTCATATCAGGCCTATTACGATAAATATTACGGGCAGACACTGGGCGGCAAAGCTTAATAATAAGATCCGGGGACCGGCCCGCGCGGGCCGGTCTTTGTTATGCCGCTTCTTGACCTGACCGGACGGCGGCGGTAAGTTGCCGCCACACCTTTCAGACCGCAGGAGTGTACATGGAGACTTTGGCATCACTGGTTTGCCTGGCGCTGATCTTTCTCTTCGTTCGTTCCGCGTTCGGATCACGGACATATCACGTCAACGTGACCTGCCTGCCCCTGCT
>CAYPMU010000126.1:0-3831 GCA_964411975.1 uncultured Gammaproteobacteria bacterium
CATTTGTAAAACTCCCAAACATAAGCAGCGCCAAGGCTAACCACCTTCTTTTTCGCACACTATGGCTCGCATCGCCGGCATCACCTTACCCAACAAGAGGATCGAGATCGCCCTGACCTATGTCCACGGCATCGGCCGCGCCCGTGCGGTGGCGGTCCTGAACAAGCTGAAGATCGACAGGAACACCCGCGCCAACGACCTGGCCGCCAACGACGTCAACAACCTGCGCGAGGAGATCGAGAAGCACTTCAAGGTGGAGGGCGAGCTGCGCCGTGACGTCGCCGCCAACATCAAGCGCCTGAAGGAGATCGGCTGCTATCGCGGCAGCCGTCACGCCCGCGGCCTGCCGTGCCGCGGCCAGCGGACCAAGACCAACTCCCGCACGGTGCGCGGCAACGTCCGCCGGACCATGGGTTCGGGCCGCAGCAAGATGACCAAGACATAAACTGATTTAGACATCCACTATGGCAGAGGAGAAACTCGAGACAAGCGGCGCCGCAGCGGCGGCACAGCCGGCGGCCGGGGAGGCCCAGGCCAAGGACAAGGACGCCAAACCGGCGGCCAAGGTTCGCGGTCGCAAAAAGAAGGCGGTCAAGATGGTATCCAGCGGCAAGGCTTACATCCACGCCAGCTACAACAACACCATCGTCTGCCTGACCGACCTGAACGGCAACGTCCTGGGCTGGTCCAGCGCCGGCAAAGTCGGCTTCCGCGGTCCGAAGAAATCCACGCCGTACGCGGCCAGCGTCATCGTCAAGGATGTCTGCGACAAGGTCCGCGACACCGGCCTGCGCGAGGTCAGCGCTTTCGTCCGGGGCATCGGCTCCGGCCGCGAGGCCGCCGTCCGCGCCCTGCACGCCAACGGCATCAACGTGCTGTCGATCAAGGACGTCACCCCGATTCCGCATAACGGCTGCCGCGCTCCCAAACCGAGGCGCGTCTAGCGATCAACCCTATGGCCCGAAGAATTGAAGCCAAATGCAAACAGTGCCGGCGCGAAGGCGAGAAGCTCTACCTTAAGGGCGACCGCTGCGGCACGGCGAAATGCGCCATCGTCCGCCGGAGCTACAAGCCGGGCATGCACGGCCCGACCTCCCGCCCGCGTCCGACCCCGTACGGCCTGCAGCTGCGCGAGAAGCAGAAGGCCAAGAACGTCTACGGCATCCGCGAACGCCAGTTCCGCAACTATTTCGACAAAGCCAAGCGGCTGGTCGGCAACTCCGCCACTTTCCTGGTCCAGATGCTGGAGATGCGCCTCGATAACGTCGTTTACCGCCTGGGTTTCGGCCGCTCCCGCACGCTGGCCCGCCAGCTGGTGAGCCACGGCCACGTGCTGGTCAACGGCAAGCGCGTCAACGTCGCTTCCTTCCAGGTCAAGGCCGGCGACGTCATCAAGCTCAGCGCCCGGGTGATGAAGAGCAAACTGTTCGAGAACGACATGCCCCGCCTGGAGAAGCACCAGACGCCGAGCTGGCTGAACCTGGACGCCAAGGAGCTGACCGGCAAGGTCCTGAACCGCCCCGAGGGCGAGGACCTGAAGCAGAACTTCGACCCGACGCTCATCGTCGAATTCTACTCGAGATAAACCAGCCGCGCCCGCTCTCAGCGGACGCGCCGAGAACACTATGGAGGACATCTTACTTCCGTCCAAGATCGAATTAATCCCGGGCAAGACCGAACGCGAGGCCACCCTCGTGGTCGAGCCTTGTTTCCACGGCTACGGCACGACGCTGGGCAACGCCCTGCGCCGGGTGATGCTGTCGTCCCTGCCGGGCGCGGCGGTCACCGCCGTCAAGATCAACGGCGTCCAGCACGAGTTCTCGGCCGTCGAGGGCGTCAAGGAGGACGTCCTGGAGATCGTTTTGAATCTCAAGCAGCTGCGTCTGCGCCTGTTCAGCGAGGAGCCGGTCGTCCGCCTGACGCTCAAGGCCAAGGGCGAGACCGAGGTCACCGCCGGCGACATCGACAAGAGTTCCGACGTCGAGATCGTCAATCCCGACCTGCATCTGGCCACGCTGACCGACAAGAAGTCCGTCCTGGAGATGGAGATCTTCGTCAGCAAGGGCCGCGGCTACGTCACCACCGAGGAGCGCAGCAAGGAGAAGTCCGAGCTCGGGGTCATCGCCATCGACGCCTTGTTCTCGCCGGTGCGCGAGGTCGGCTATCGCGTGGAGAACGTCCGCGTCGGCCGCGTCACCGACTTCGACAAGCTGATCATGGATATCGAGACCGACGGGACCATGGACCCGACCGAGGTCGTCGACCGCTCGGTCAAGATCCTGGTCGACCACTTCGCCCTGATCCAGAACCGCGGCGCCATGGAGGTCCAGGAGGCCGTCGAACCGGCGCTCGAGGCCGTCCCGGCCGCCGTCGAGGAGGCTGTTGCCGTCGAGGAGCCCGTCGTCGTCGCTGAGGAACCGGATGAGGACAAGAAGAAGGAGAAGAAGGCCAAGAAGCCCAAGAAGGAGAAGAAAGAGAAGAAGAAATAACCGGGTCCCCGCCTGCCCGTCAGGCAGGCTCCGCACCCAGTTTCACTAGCCTGTAACCGCTATGCGTCATCGGAATGCCGGAAAGATACTGGACCGCAAGGTCGGGCCGCGCCAAGCGCTGCTCCGTAATTTGGCGACCAGCGTCATCCTGTTCGAGAAGGTCAAGACCACCAAAGCCAAAGCCAAGGCCGTGCGGCCGATCGTCGAGAAGATGATCACCACCGGCAAAGGCGGCGGCATCCTGGCCCGCCGGCGCCTGGCGCAATTCCTGTTCGGTGCCAAGACCGTCAAGAAAGTGGTGGAGGAACTGGCCCCGCGCTATAAGGACCGCAAGGGCGGTTACACCCGGATCACCAACCTCGATCGGCGCCAGGGCGACGGCGCGGAGATGGTCCAGATCGAATTGGTCTAGCAGCTTTTTTACACGCATATGGCAACCAAAGCGCCGCGAGGCAAAACGCAGATCGATGCGACCGGAAAGAGCATCGGCCGCCTGGCCACCGAGATCGCCAAGATCCTCCAGGGCAAGAACAAGCCGACCTACGTCCCGCACAAGGACGAAGGAGATTTCGTCGAGGTCAGGAACGCCGCCAAGGTCAAGCTCACCGGCCAGAAGATCGGCCAGAAGGTCTACTATCATTACAGCGGCTATCCGGGCGGCATGAAGACGACCAAACTGCAGGAGGTCATGGCCCGCAATCCGGGCGAGGCGCTGAAGCGGGCGGTCAAGAACATGCTGCCGAAGAACCGCCAGCAGAAGGAGCGTTTAAAGAGACTCACGGTTCACAATGACTAAGCCTATGGTGCCGACCAAGAAAACCAGTCCGAAAGAGAGCCCGGCCGAGGCCAAGAAACCCTCCGTCGTTAAAGCTGCGGAGAGCAAGCCGGCTGCCAAGAAGCACGCGGCCGCGAAGAAGCCGGCTGTCCGCAAGGTCGCGCCCAAGAAGGCCGCGCCCAAAAAGGAAGCTCCGGCCGTCGAGGAGACAGCCGCCGTCGTCGAAGCTCCGGCCGTCGAGGAGACAGCCGTCCTGAAAGCGGCCGCGCCCAAAGGCGATAAGGGTTATATTTACGCCCTGGGACGTCGCAAGACGGCCATCGCCCAGGTCCGGATGACCGTCAACGGCAAGGGCGCATTCCTGGTCAATGGCAAGAAATTCAGCGATTATTTCACCACCTTCGAGATGCGCGACGTGGTCATGGCCGCCCTTAAGGCCGTCGGCATGGACGGCAAGGTCGACCTCGCGGTCCAGACCCGTGGCGGAGGAATGGCCGGTCAGGCCGTCGCCGTCCGCCTCGGCGTGAGCCGGGCAACCCTCTACCGAAGAATGAAGGCCCTGGGGAT
>CAYPMU010000127.1:0-3818 GCA_964411975.1 uncultured Gammaproteobacteria bacterium
GCGGAGAATGGGAATTGATGGATATTCTGAACCTTTTGATCAAAACCGGAATTTATGCGCTTATGGCGGCGTCCCTTGTTTTCGCGGTCGGCGTCGTCACGCTCAGGAACCTTTTCCACTCGGCGCTTTGTCTTGCCGCCGTCCTGATCGCCGAACTGCACGCCGAACTGCATCCGGAAGCCGCGCCTTGGCAGAAGTTCCGGCCGCATCTCTATTTCAACGTCGGCCGCGTCGGCGGCTACGCCTTCTTCGGCGGCCTGCTCGGCGCCCTCGGCAGCGTTTTCCAGCTGTCGAACGGCCTGCTGGCGCTGATGACGCTGGCCGTCGGCGCGGTGATGGTAGTTCTGGGCCTCAAGCTGACCGGCCTGTCGCCGCGGCTCAAAGAAGGCGGCCTGACCCTGCCGCCGGGCATCGGCCGCTGGCTCGGTCTGGGCGGCCATAAGAAAGAATACAGTCACTCCTCGGCCGCCATCACCGGCGCGCTGACCTTCTTCCTGCCCTGCGGCTTCACCCAGGCCATGCAGATCTACGCCGTGAGCACCGGCAGTTACGGCCGGGGCGCGGCGGTCATGGCCCTGTTCGCCCTGGGCACGGCCCCGGCCCTCCTGGGCATCGGCGGCCTGACCTCGGTGATCAAAGGCGCCGTCGCCCGCCGCTTCTACGCGGTGGTCGGATTGGCCGTGCTGATCTTCGGCCTGCTCAACGTCAACAACGGCCTGGCCCTGGCCGGCTTCGATCCGGGCGCGGGTCGGCCCAAACAGAAAGGCGTGGCCGCGCAGCAGCAGGGCGGCGTCCAGATCGTGCGCATGACGCAGAAGGCCGGCGGTTACGCGCCGAACGCCTTCACCGTCACGGCGGGCGTGCCGGTCAAATGGATCATCACCTCGGAATCGGAATATTCCTGCGCCGCGTCGCTGGTCGTGCGTTCGCTCAATATCTCGCGGCGGCTGCGGCTGGGCGAGAACGTCATCGAGTTCACGCCGAAGACCGCCGGTTCCATTCCGTTCTCCTGTTCCATGGGCATGTACCGCGGCGTCTTCAACGTCGTGGCCGCCGGCGCGGGTGTTAAGGGCGTCGTCGCGCCGCCGACCGATACTTACGCGGCCGACGCGGCGCCGACCGGATCTTCTTGCGGCAGCGGCGGCGGAGGCTGCGGTTGCGGCGGCGGCAGCCGGAAGCCGGCCCAGCCGACCCTTCGACCCGGCTCGGGGCAGGCGATCGCGCCGGCTCCGGTCGCGCCCGTGGCCGGAGTGCAAACCATCGCGTCCAAAGACGACTGGGGCCTGGACCCCTATGAGTTCACGGTCCAAGCCGGCGTGCCCGTGGAATGGACCGTCACTTCGGACGGCCCGCCGGTCGGCTGCATGGCCTACTTCTTCAGTGACGAGCTGGGCATCTCCCAGGAGCAGGAGTTCCCCGGGCCGACCGTCATCCGTTTCACGCCGCCCGCGCCGGGCGATTACGACGTCACCTGCGCCATGGGCATGTGGCGGGCCACTATCCACGTCATATGATCCGAGTTTTGACCGTTCTCATATGACCCAGCAGCAATTCACCGTCACTAACATCAAATGTTCCGCCTGCACCAGGATGATCGGCCTGATCCTGAAGAAATTGGCCGGCGTGCAGCAGGTCCTGGTCGACGAGGCCAGCGGCCTGGTCCAGATGACCGTTCAAGACCTTATTCCGGCCGAACTCATCAGCGCCAAGCTGGCGGAGAAAGGCTATCAGGTTAAACGAGACTGAAGTTATGACCATTGAACTCAAATTATCCGGACTCCACTGCTCTTCCTGCGAGACCCTGATCAGCGAGACCGTGGGCGGCCTGCCCGGCGTGCGCCAGGTCACGGTCAACGCCGCGACCGGCGATTGCCGCGTCGAAGCCGACGAGCAGGCGTCCGTGCCGGATATCATCAAAGCCATCCAGGAACTCGGCTACGGCGCCGTCCCGGCCGGGCCGCCTGCTCTGAGCCGGGTCCCCGCCGAAGGCGGGTCCGCTCCGGGCGGAGAAGGGCCGGCCGCCGTTCCGGCGGTCGAGCCGGCACCGGTTTCGGCGGCTCCGGAGGCAGCCGCCCCCGCCGCCGCGAATTTCCGGCTGCGGTACGAGACCGTCACCGAAGCCGAGGGCCGCGTGCGCAGCGACGAGACCGGCCGTCCGTTCTTCGACGGCAAGATCATCTCCCAGAAGAAAAGCTCAATTGAATATCCGCAAGGCGCGCCGGAAATGGAGAAGATCACCGAACGCCTGTCCCAACTGCTGAACCTGGGCGGCCTGCTGGAAGGCGGCGCGCGGCCGGTCGCGCCCGCCCTGAGCCGGGTCGAAGGGCCGGCGGCCGTCGTTCAGCCGCCAGCCGCGACCGCGGTCGAGGCTGAACCGGCCGCGGCGTCACCGGCTGAACAGCGCGCCGTATTCCTGATCGGCGGCATGCATTGCTCCTCCTGCGCCGGCCTGATCGAACGCAGCCTGCGCAAGGCCCGCGGCGTCAAGGAGGCCAATGTCAACTTTGCCGCCGAGAAAGCCCGCGTGACCTTCGACGGCCGTCTGATCAGCGAGAAAGAGATCGCCGAAAAGATCAGGCGCGCCGGCTATCGGGCCGAACTCGCGGCCAAGGCCGATCCGGAAGAAGAGCGGCGGCGGCGGGCGGCCGAGATGCGGTCCTACCGGGACCGCTTCCTGGTCGGACTGTTCCTGAGCCTGCCCATGCTCTATTTCATGTTCCTGGGTGTCGTCGCCGTCCTGCCCGGCCGCGCCTTCCTGCTGCCCTGGGCCGGCCTGATCTCCCTCATCCTGGCCACGCCGGTGCAATTCATCCTCGGCGCCGGCTTCTATCGCGGCATGTGGTCCAGCCTGAAGATGAAGACGTTCAACATGGACAGTCTCATCGCCATCGGCACGACGACGGCTTACGCCTACAGCCTCTTCAATTACGCCTTCTACGCGCTGGCCAATAACAGCCTGATCGGGCTGAATGGCGCGATGGTCCCTGATCTCTACTTCGAGACCGCGGCGTTCCTGATCACTTTCGTCACGCTGGGCAAGTGGCTGGAAAGCAAGGCCAAGGGCCGCACCTCCGAGGCCGTCAAGAAACTGATGGGCCTGCAGGCCAAGACCGCCCGGGTCGTCCGCGGCGGGCGGACGTTCGATGTGCCGATCGACGAGGTGATCGCCGGCGACGTCGTCGTGGTCCGGCCGGGAGAAAAGATCCCGGTCGACGGCCAGGTCGTCAAGGGCGGTTCGGCGGTCGACGAATCCATGCTGACCGGCGAAAGCCTGCCGGTCGAGAAGAAAGAAGGGGACAGCGTCTTCGGCGCCACGGTCAACAAGTCCGGCAGCTTCGAGTTCCGGGCGACCAGGGTCGGCTCCGAGACCGTGCTGGCCCAGATCATCCGGCTGATCGAGGAGGCCCAGGGTTCGCGCGCGCCGATCCAGGCCTTCGCCGACCGCATCTCGGCCTGGTTCGTGCCGGCGGTCATCGGGTTGGCCCTCCTGACCTTCGCCGTTTGGTTCTTCCTGCTCGGAGCGCCGCTGAGCTTCGCGCGCATGGCCTTCACCGCCGTCATCGTCATCGCCTGTCCCTGCGCGCTCGGCCTGGCGACGCCCACGGCCATCATGGTCAGTACCGGCAAGGCGGCCGAGCAGGGCATCCTGATCAAGGGCGGCGAGCCGCTGGAGGCGGCCTGCCGCGTCAAAGCCGTCATCTTCGACAAGACCGGGACGCTGACCAAGGGCAAGCCCGAGGTCACAGACATCGTCGGCATCGCCCTGCAGGACGAGGAGCAGATCACCGGCATCGCCGCCAGTCTGGAAGGTCTGTCCG
>CAYPMU010000128.1:0-3806 GCA_964411975.1 uncultured Gammaproteobacteria bacterium
CAGCGTAAATTTGATAAGATATCAGAACTCAACAGACTTCTCCCTGGTATTAAAGTTCAGATCACTGAATTTTTTAAGAGAACCAAATTTCCAAAAAATGTCTTTTTGCAGCTCGATGATTTTTATCATTTACCAAGGACAGCTCAGCCATTGATAATGGATTATGTTCATCGGCTGTGTAAAGACGTACCGCTTTATTTCAAAGTAGCCACAATTAGGCATGCAAGCTGGCTTTACGTAGAAAAGAGCGGGCAGCCAATTGGGGCGCAGGTGCGGCACGATTATCAACCAATCCAAATAGATTTTACATTCGAAGATTTTAAGAAAACGGAAAACCAATTGAAGAAAATATTTTATGAATTCGGCACCCTTGCCGGTCTCAAACCGCAAGATGTTGACGGTTTGTTTAAAGGGGACGGATTTAGAAGGCTTGTATTGGCGGGTGGAGGTGTTCCTCGAGATTGTCTTTCGTTATTTATTGAAGCTCTGGATAAGGTCGGCGATGAGGGTGATGGAAGGATCGGAAAAGACGAAATTCGTAAACTCAGTCTTTCAAATTTAGAAAGCCGGATTCGAGACTTAAAGAGAGACTCTCAGGAAGATGAACAAGATACGTTGCTGAAAGGACTATATCTTATTACGAAGTTTTGTATTGAGAAGAAGAATAACGTCTTCCTCATTTCAGAAAGGTTATTCCAGGACAGCCCGGATATTTCAAGATTGATATATCGGCTATTGGATTATCGTATCGTTCATTCGGTCGGTTCCGCCTTCACCCATAAATCTAGCCCCGGTTCATTTCGGGCATTCATGATTGATGTTGGGTGTTACGCGCATTTTAGAAAATTAACCAACAAAATGGTTGAGATAGATTTAGCCGGAACCGATGCCACTGAAAAAATTAGGTCTGCACCAATAATTTCGGAGGCTGAAATAATGGGGAGCGGTCAAGATATTCCGAAGGACGTCGAAAAAGCTATTTTGAGCGAAGATCAATTGGATGTTGATGATTCTGCAGCAAATCCGCCCGAGACCGTTAAGTCATGAGCAATACATATCCACGTAATTAATTAACCAATCCTATGCCCGAACAGCAACAACAGATCGCCGTGGAGAATCCGATCCACGCCCTCCTGAACGTCATGATCGATTCCGACGAGGAGAGTTTTCGCCTCTTGATGATGTCCGGCGGGCCGGCGCGGATGTATTCGCTGTCGCCGAAGCACGCCAAGCGCATCCTGCTCCTGCTCGGCCGGCAGATCGAGAATTACGAGAAGAAGTTCGGCAAGATCGAGGCCGAGCTGCCCAAGGCCACCAAAGCCTCTTCCGAGGAAGAGGTCGGTTTCCGCGCGAAATAACCTGTGCCCAACAAAGACCTGTACGAAACCTTAGGCGTCCCGAAGAGCGCTTCCGAAGAGGACATCAAGCGCGCATTTCGCAAACTCGCGCACCAGTACCATCCGGACAAGCAGGGCGGCGACGCCGATAAGTTCAAGGAGATCAACGCCGCTTACCAGGTGCTCTCCGACAAGGCCAAACGCCAGCAGTACGACCAGTTCGGCACGACCTTCGACCAGGCCGGCGCCGGCGGGCCGGGCGGCTTCGATTTTTCCCAGGGCTTCGGCCCGGGCGGCATCAAGTTCGACTTCGGCGACCTCGGCGGCGGCATGGGCGGCCTGGGCGACATCTTCGGCGACATCTTCGGCGGGGCCGCGGGCGGCGGCCGCGGCGGCCGGCGCGAGGCTCGCGGCCGGCACATCGAGATGGACGCCAAGCTGACTTTCCTCGAGTCCGTCTTCGGCGCGGAAAAAGAATTGCGCGTCCATCGCCACGTCGTCTGCCCCGGCTGCGAAGGCGTCGGCGCCGAGAAGGGGAGCAAGACCATCGACTGCGTCCAGTGCGGCGGCAGCGGCCAGGTCCGCGTCGTCCAGCAGAGCATTTTCGGCACCATCCAGCGGGTGCAATCCTGTCCGCGCTGCCACGGCGCCGGCAAAGTGCCGGAAAAGGCCTGCCGCCAGTGCGGCGGCGAAGGCATCGTCAAAGGCCAGCGCGACCTGACCCTGAAGATCCCGGCCGGCGTCAGCGACGGCGAGGTGTTGCGCGTGTCCGGTGAAGGGGAGGCCGGCGAACACGGCGCCCGTTCCGGCGACCTCTATGTCACCCTGCGCGTGGCCGCGGACAACCGCTTCGTCCGGCGCGGCTTTGACATCCACAGCAAACTGGAGATCCCCATGGTCCTGGCCGCCCTGGGCGGCAGCGCCTCGGTCGAGACCGTCGACGGCAAGGTCGACGTCAAGATCCCGGCCGGCACCCAGTCCGGGCAGGTTTTCCGCCTGAAAGGCCGCGGCGTGCCGCAGCTCAAACGCTCCGGCCGCGGCGACCACCTGGTCGAGGCCGTCGTCCTCACTCCGGGCAGGCTTTCCCGCGGCCAGCGCCGCGCCTTGGAGGGTTGGGACAATTTATAAGATCAAGTTCAGCCCGCAAAAAGAACGTAAAATATATGCGCGAAATGCGCATATATTTGTTGTTCAGCGGGTATAGCGTCCGGAGCCGGAACATGGTATAATATTCATAGACCGCCCTATCCGGGCTTAATAAAGTCCCATCCGGCCATGTTCCTCCTCCAAACGGCCGTAGTCACCAACACCAACGAGGCCGCCATCGACGTCGCCAAGATCGGCACTGACGTCGCTAGTTACGTTTCCGGCATCAACTGGGCCGCGCCCACTTGGGACCTGTTCATCGTCCTCTTTTTCATCGTCACTGTCTTCCTTTACGGCATGTCGCTGGGTCGCGACCGCATCGTCGTCATCCTGGTCTCCATCTACATGGCCCTGGCCGTCGTTTCCAACGCGCCGTTCATCGGCCGTCTGCGCATCGGCGAGGCCGCCGGGCAGTATTTCGCCCTGCGCCTGGCCACGTTCGTCGGCATTTTCGTCCTGCTGTTCTTCCTGCTGTCGCGTTCCGCCCTGCTCAAGAACATCGGCAACTTCGCTTCGGGCCGGTGGTGGCAGGTGCTGCTGTTCTCGATCTTCCATGTCGGCCTGCTGGTCAGCATCACGCTGTCGCTGCTGCCGCCGGATGCCGTCAACCACCTGGCGCCGCTCACCCGGCAGTTCTTCGCCTCCGAGTCCGGACGGTTCTTCTGGATCGTCGCGCCTATCGCCGGCATCGCCCTGCTGAAAGGGGATTGAGTCCGGAAACAAGCCGGATACGACCTCGGCCGCCGCGGCCGTTTTTTTGTCGCCTGCGACGGCCGGTTGCGGCGTCCGGTTCGGACCGGACGCCGGCATCATCCGCCGCGCCGCGGCCGTCAGCGTCCGTCAGATCGCTTCGCCATATCAAATCCGCCGGCTTGCCGCCGGCGGTTTCGTATGGATTTTATTCAGCGGTTGTTTATGGATTCGGCGGCGTCAGCTCTGTCGGCGACGGCGCCGCCGCTTCGTCCGTTATGGTCGGCTGAGGCGCTTCTTCCGGCGGCGCCGCGCTGCCGCCCAGAACGGTGATCTCCGCCGCCGCGAACTCGGCGGAATAAGTTATGTCGGCTGCGGCGACGACGTGGATATGGTCGCCCGGCTTGATGTCCGCCAATCCCAGGGGTTCGAGAGTGTTGGAATCGGGCGGCAGAGGCGGCGTCAGGCTGTCCTGGCCGGACTGCGCGGTCAGGTCGAATTTTACCTGCTCATCCAGGAAGACTTCCGTCTCGGCTTCGAACGTCTCCGGGGACTTCGGCACGCTCCTGGTTATCTTGACGTCGTCGCCCACTATGATGCGGCGTGCGGTCGGCGCCGGCTGTTCCAGGGGGT